>NZ_JBJGZX010000028.1:0-59507 GCF_054050735.1 Blastococcus sp. SYSU D00813 | reverse complement strand
CGAGCAGAGGATGGGGTCGACGCGGCTACGGCCCCAGACCGATCCGCGGTCCCCGGCGGGGGCGCACGGTCGCGGGCGCGGGCGCGGCCGGCCGGGGCCCCGGCCGGCCGGTGGGGCGCCGTCCAGCGCCCTCGCGCTGGACTTCGTGGGTGGCCCGGAGGCGGCCCGCACGGTGCCGCTGTCGGCCGGTCGTCACGTGGTCGGCCGCGGCAGCACCGCCGACGTCGACGTCGCCGACCCCGACGTCTCCCGGCGGCACGTCGTCGTCGGGGTCGCCGCCGGGCGCGTGACCGTGCACGACGCCGGGTCCGCCAACGGCAGCCGGCTCGACGGCACGGCGCTGGGCGCGGAGCCGCGCGAGTGGTCCCCGGGGGCCCTGCTGCGCATCGGCGACTCGACCCTGGCGGTCCGTGCGCCCCGGAGCGCCCGCCTCGGCGGGCAGCCGGTCCCGGGGGGCCGGACCCTGCTCCGCCCGGTCGCCGGGTCCCCGCCCTGCCGTCCCGAGGCCGAGGTCCGGTTCCCCGCCGAACCGGCACTCCCGGCCCGGCGCCGGCTCGCGTGGGCCGCGATCGCGCTCCCGGCGGTGGCCGGAGCGGTCGGCGCCTGGGTGTTCGGGACGGCGACCTTCCTCTTCTTCGCCGCGCTCTCTCCACTGGTCGCGCTGGGCTCGTGGCTGGGCGACCGGTGGAGCGGCCGCCGCGACCACCGGCGGGAGGCCCTCGCCCACACCGAGGAGCTGGCGGCCGCCCGCCAGCGGCTCGGCGCTGCCGTGACGGCTGACCGGCGGGCGAGCGAACTGGTGGCGCCGGACCTCGCCCTGCTGGCGGCTGCGACCCGGCGGCGGTCGGCTCCCCTCTGGGAGCGCAGCGGCGTCGCACCCGGAGCGCTCACCGTCCGGCTGGGCCGGGGCCCCGGCGCCACGAGGGTCACCCGGGTCACCGCCGACGGCACCCGCACGCCCGAGCTCTGCGAGGACCTCCCCGTGACGGTCGACCTCGCGGTCCCCGGCGGCCTGGCGGTCGTCGGGCCCCGGCCGCGCGCGCTCGGGGTGGCACGGGCGGTCCTCCTGCAGGCCTGTGCGCTGCTGCCGCCGGGCGACCTGGCCGTCGCGCTGCTCACGGCCCCCGACCGGCTGGCGGACTGGCGCTGGCTGCGGTGGCTCCCCCACGTCGACCCGGCCGACGTGCGAGCCGGACCGGGTTCCGGCGCACCCGCCGACGGACCGGACGACGCACCGGACGAGGCCTCCGACGTGGCGTGGCTCGAGGCGGCCGTCGCCCGTCACGTCGCAGGCCGTGCCGCGGGCGGCGCCGGACCGGCTCCCGCGGTGCGGCTCGTGGTGGTGCTCGACCGGCTCCCGGGTCGCCGGCTGGCCGCGGTCCTCCGGGGCGCCCGCGAGTCCGGTGTCGTCGTGCTGGGGGCCGCCGGACCGACGCAGGAGGGGCCGGCCACGGTGCTCCGCGTCGTCGGGGAGACAGGCCAGTCCGGGGTGCTGGACCTGCCCTGCACCGCGCCGCGACGGCTCGTCGTCGACCACCTCACCGCCTCCGCGGCGGCCCGGATGGCCCGCGACCTCGCGCCGCTGGCGGCCCCGGCCGCCGGCGGACCTGCCCTGCCCGCCGCGGTCCGGCTGCTCGACCTCCTGCCCCTCGAGGGCGTCGAGGCCGCCGGACGCTGGTCCCGGCGGCGGGACCGGCTGGTGGCCGTCCTGGGCCGGTCCGCCGACGGCGTCGTGGGCGTCGACCTGTGCCGGGACGGCCCGCACGCGCTGGTCGCGGGGACCACCGGCTCCGGCAAGTCGGAGCTGCTCCAGGGCCTGATCGCGGGACTCGCCCTGGCCTCCGCGCCGGACCGCTGCTCCTTCCTGCTGGTCGACTACAAGGGAGGCGCCGCGTTCGCCGAGGCCGCTCAGCTGCCGCACACCGTGGGTCTGGTGACCGACCTGGACGCGCAGACCACCGCGCGGGCCCTGCGGTCGCTGGGCGCCGAGCTGACCCGCCGGGAGGCGGTGCTGGCGGCGGCCGGCGTCCCCGACGTCGCGGCGCTGCCCGACGAGGTGGAGCTGGCGCGGCTGGTGATCGTGGTCGACGAGTTCGCCGGGCTCGCCGAGGAGCTCCCCGACTTCGTCCCCGGGCTCGTGTCCATCGCCCAGCGGGGCCGGTCCCTGGGCGTCCACCTGGTACTGGCCACACAACGACCGGCCGGGGTGGTCAGCCCCGAGATCCGGGCCAACTGCAGCCTGCGGCTGTGCCTGCGCACCACCGACGAGTCCGACTCGCGGGACGTCCTGGGCACCGGCATCGCGGCGTCGCTGCCGGCGGACCGGCCCGGCCGTGCCTACCTGCGTGTGGGTGCGGCCGACCCGGTGCTGCTGCAGGTCGCCCGCGTCTCGGGGCGGCAGCGGCCCGGGCCGTCGCGGCCGCAGGTCCGCCGGTGGGAGTGGCCCGCCGGAGGCGCCCGGACCGCTCCTGGCCCGGCGTCCGGGCCCACCGACCTGGCCCGTGTCGCCGCGGCCCTCGCCGAGCGGGCCGGCCGGACCGGGGTGCGCCGGCCGCACCGCCCCTGGTGTCCGCCGCTGCCCGACCGACTCGCGGCCGCCGAGCTGGCCGCCGAGCTGGTCACGAAGCTGGCCACGGAGCTGGCCACGGAGATGGCCGGGGACCCGACCGGCCGCGACCGGACCGCCGGGACCGTCCAGGGCCCGCTGCTCGCCGTGGGACTGGTCGACCGCCCGGACAGCCAGGCGCGGGAGGTCCTCGCCGTCGACCTGGCCCGGGGTGGCGGGTGGCTGGCGGTGGGCGGACCCGCGAGCGGCCGGACCACCTTCCTGCGCACCGTGCTGGCGGAGGCTGTGGCCGCGACGACTCCCGACCGGCTGCACGTGCACGTCCTCGACCACGACGGCGGCGCGCTCGCTGCTGCCGCCGCCGGGCTGCCGCACACGGGCACCGCGGTGGGCGGCGACGACGCGCTGCGCACCGTCCGCCTCGTCGACCGGCTGGGTGCCGAGGTGGCGGCCCGGCGGGCGTCCGGACGGACGACGCCCCACCTGCTGCTGCTGGTCGACGGGGTCGAGTCCCTGTCGGCCCAGCTCGACGAGGCGGATCCCGGTCGCGGCTCGGCGGCGCTGGTCCGTCTGGTCCGTGAGGGCGGGGCGGCCGGGCTGACCTGCCTGCTCACCGCCGACCGCGCCGTCCCCGGGGGGCGGCTGGCCGCCGCGGTCGGCACGCGGCTCGTGCTCCCGCTGCCCGACCGCGCCGACTACGGCGTCGCCGGTGTCCCTGCCCGGGCCGTCCCCGGGCACCGGCCGCCCGGGCGGGCACTCCTCGGCGAGGCGGCCGCGGAGTGCCAGCTCGGCCTCCCCCGTCCGCTTCCCGCGCCCGCCGCACCGGCTGCGGGTCCGCGGTCGGCAGCGCTGTGCATCCCCGAGCTCCCGGCCGCCCCCCGTCTCCCGCTCCCCGGACCGGACGGGCCGGCCACGTCCCGGTTGCGCGTGCCGCTGGGCCCGGGCGGGGACGAGGGCCGCGTCCTGACCGTGGACCTCGCCCGCTCCGGTGGCCTGCTGGTGGCCGGACCGCCCCGCAGCGGTCGCTCCGCGGTGCTCGCCGCCGTCGCCGCCCACCTGACCGCCGCCGGCGTCCCGGTGCTGCGCGTGACGGCCCCCGGCGCGCGGCACACCGGGACAGGCGACCTCGGGACGGCGGTGGTCGGCGCGGACGACCCGGCCGGATGGACGGCCTGGACCGACCGGCTGGCCGGGCGACCCGGCGTCGTGGCGGTCGACGACCACGCGGCCGTCGCGGAGTCAGCCGTGCTCACCGCCCTCGGCGCGGCGCCGCCGCGGTCGGTCGCGGTCGTGGTGGCGGGCACCGCCGCGGACCTGTCGAGCGTCTACCGCGGACCCGTGGCCGCGCTGCGCCGCGGACGCAGCGGGTTGCTCCTCACCCCCGGCCCCGCGGACGCCGACCTGCTGGGCGTGCGGCTGCCGCGCACACCTCTCCCGGTGCGGCCCGGGTCGGGCTGGCTGGTCGAGGCGGGGACACCGCAGCGGGTGCAGGTCGCCCTGCGACGGACCGCCCGCGAGTCGTCGTGAGCAGACGCGTGCGGCCCCGGAGCTCAGAGCAGGTCGAGCAGCGGCCCGATCTCCTGCGTCGCGTACCAGGCCAGCTCGTGGCCCTCCGCCTGGTCGACGACGAACTGGGCGTCGTCGCTGCCGAGGTCCGCCTCGAGCACCACGGCCACCGCGGCCCGCACGTCGTCCTCGGCGTCGGCCCCGTCGACGTGGACGCTGGCGACCTCGCGCAGCGCGACGTCGGCGGCGACCCGCACGGCGCCGGCCTCGATGTGCGGCTCGTCGAGTGCGGTGACCGCGTCGTCGGCGACGTCGGCCGCGACGACCGCACGACGGCGCGCCGCCAGGGGGTCCAGGTCGAGCAGGCGCAGGCTCGCGCGGGCCGCCGCCAGCAGCGCGGCGTACTCGAGCTCCTCGGTGTCGGCCTCGGCGTCACTGACCGCGTAGTGCTGACGCAGCACCTCGGTGACGGCGAACGCGGTGTGCGGCCCCGGCAGTCGGCCCTCGTCCACGAGCGTCCGCAGGACCGTCGTCGTCGCCGGCAGGTACACGCGCACCCGGGTCGCTCCCTCCATCGGTGGAGCGACGACCGTATCCCGGCCGCCCGCCCCGCCTGCGGCGGAGCAGAGGGGCTCCCGCTCTCAGCGGGAGGCCTCCAGGAGCTCGGCCAGCTCCTGCTCGACCAGGTCGGCGAGGAGGTCCACGTCACCGACCGTCTCGCGGTCGGCGTTCAGGCAGACGTAGACGCGCCCGTCGTAGCTGGTCATCCCGATCGACAGGCCCTGCCCGCGGACGAGGGGGACCACCGGGAACACCTCCAGCATCCGGGCCCCGGCCGCGTACAACGGCATCTGCGGACCCGGCACGTTGGTGATGACCAGGTTGAACACCCGCCGGGAGAGCCCGCGCGCCGCACGTGCCCCCAGCGCGTGCAGGGTCGGGGGCGCGAACCCGGTGAGGGCGATCAGCGCGTCGGCGCCGACCGAGCGGCCCGCCCGGGCGACGCCGCGCATCGCGTAGCTGAGCCGGGCCAGGCGCACGCGGGGGTTCGGCTCCCCCACCGGCAGGTCGACCAGGTAGCTGGCGACCCGGTTCCCCGGCGCCTCCTGCTCGTCGCCCTGCACCGACACCGGCACCAGCGCCCGCACGGAGGTCGAGGCGACCACCGCCACGCCGCGCGAGAGCAGCCAGTCCCGCAGGGCTCCGGTGACGACCGTCAGCAGGACGTCGTTGATCGTCCCCCCGTGCGCGCGGCGCACGGCCCGGAGGTCGTCCAGGTCCGCCCGGGCGAAGGCCACCCGTCGCTGTGGGCCGTGGGTGGCGTTGAGCGGGCTGCTGGGGGCGGGGAAGACGGCCGACCGGGCGGCCCGCGCGAAACCCGACGCGGCGCCGCCGAGCCGCGCCACCGTCGCGCGGACGTCGGTGACCGCCGCCCCGAGGCCCTCCACGACCGCCGAGGGCCGCTGGACGTACTCCTCCAGCGCGGCCCGGAGCAGCTCGGCCCCGGTGGGGAGCCGGCGCGGGCGCCACGGCTCGGCTGCCGGCACCGGGGCGTCCGGGGACGTCTCGAGCAGGACCTGCGCGATGTCGACCGCGCCCAGGCCGTCGACCAGGGCGGGATGGGTCTTGGTGATCACCGCGACCCGGCCGTCGGCGAGCCCCTCGACGAGGTAGAGCTCCCACAGCGGCCGGCCGCGGTCCAGCGGCCGGGAGGTCAGCCGCGAGACGAGGTCGACGAGCTGCGCCTCGGTCCCCGGCCGCGGCAGCGCCGACTGCCGGACGTGGTAGGCCACGTCGAAGTCGGGGTCGTCGGCCCACACCGGGTCCGCGAGCCGGCCGGGCACCTCCAGCACCCGCTGCCGGTACCGGGGCACCAGCGGCAGCCGCGCCTCCACGAGGGCGGCGAGCGCGTCCAGGCCGCCCGCCGGGGGCTCGAGCAGCAGGATGCCGGCGACGTGCATCGGCGCACCCGGTTCCTCGAGGTAGAGGAACGACGCGTCGATCGTCGTCAGGCGCTCCAGCATCGGCTGCCTCCCCGTCCGGCGGCCCACGCTACGGCCGGCGTCCTGGTCCGTCGCACGGGCCCTCCCCGCCCCGGGTGTGGACGGGGTCACCCGGCGGCCCGACGGCTGCGGCGCCGGGTCCGGCCGCCGCGACCACGCCGGAGCGCCTCGGCCGGCACCCCGGTCAGCCGGGCCGCGAGCTCCCGCAGCTCCGCCCGCAGCGGGGACCCGGGGGCCACGTCGGCGAGCGTCCGTCCCGAGGCGAGGGCGGCGTCGGTCGCCCGGCGGTCGGCGGGCAGGAAGGAGTCGACCGAGCGGCCCGAGAACCGTTCCAGCGCCTCGGCGATCTCCCGTCGTGGATCGCCGGGGACGGGACCCCGCCGCACCTGGTTCACGACCAGCAGCGGCTCGACGTCGGGCAGTGCGTCCCGCAGGTCACCCAGGGCACGGACGCAGCGCTGCAGCGCGACCGGGTCGGCCCCGCCGACGCAGACCACGACGTCCGCGCTCTCCAGCACGGCGAGGGTGGCCCCGTTGCGGCGCGGCGCCGCCGTGTCGAACGAGAGCTCCTCGTCCTCCTCCAGGCTGAAGCCGCAGTCGACCACGGTGAGCGCAGCCTGCCGCCGGGCCTCCTCGAGCACCCGGGCGACGGCGGAGGGCCGCAGCTCCGGCCAGCGGTCGGCCCGCGCGAGACCGGTCAGCACACCCAGTCCCGGCCGGACCTCCCAGGCCAGCCGGCGCAGCGCCGCCTCGTCGAGGTCGCCGGCCGCGGCCCGCCGCGCCGCCGCGGCCAGGCCCGGTGACTCGTCCAGCAGGCCGAGCACCTGGGCTATGACACCGCCGTACACGTCGGCGTCGACCAGCAGCGTCTCGACGCCCAGGCGGGCCGCCTCGTCCGCGAGCCCGACGGCGACGGTGGTCCGTCCGGGTGCGCCGGTCGGTCCCCACACGGCGACCACGGTGCCCTCGCCGCCGGCCCGGTCCGCCTCGGCCCCGGGCGGAGGGCTCCCGGGCAGCGCGGCACGCGGGTCGGCGACGTCCCGCACCGGCGCCGGGCCTCCGGCCACCGCCTCGCGCAGCGCGCCGGCGATCACCTCGGGATCGGCGTCGGCGGGCAGCACCCGGGCCACACCCCAGGCGTGCAGCCGGCTCGCGGCCCGCTCGTCACCCGGCTCGACGAGACCGACGACGGCCACGCCCGCCGCCGCCAGCCGGGCCACGGCGTCGCCGTCGAGGCGGCGCAGGTCGGCCGAGAGGAGAGCCGCGTGCCCCGTCCCGGTGGCCGCGGCGGCGAGCAGCTCGGCGACGTCCACGCAGCGGCGGACGACCGTCACCCCGTGGTCGGCACGGTCGAGCGCCCCGACCAGCGCGGACTCCCAGGCGGCACCGGTGACCGCGGTGAAGACCTGCAGCGCCATCAGCTCGGAGGCCCCGCGACGCCGGTCGGGGGAGCCGTCACCGAGGGCACGGGGGCCGTCGAGGGCACGGGCGCCGACGAGGACGCCGAGGGTGACGAGGGCGCGACCGGGGCGGACGACGTCGGCGTCGGCGACGTCGGCACCGACCCGTTCGGCACCGTCCCCGCAGACGGCAGCGCGGCGTCGACGGACCCGTGCACGACCACCACCAGCGGCCTCCCGCCGATGGCCGCCAGCACGTCGGCGGCGTCCCCGGCCGCCACCGAGACCACCACCTGCACGGTGGTCGCCGCGCTGGACAGGACACCGTCGGTCCGGCCGGACACCGCCTGTACCGGAGCGGCGCCGACGACCAGGGCGACCCCGCCGTCGGCCCGGCCGGTGGCCCCCGCCGCGGGGTCGGCGACGGCGTAGACGTCGACCACCTGCCCACGGCCCAGGCCCGGCGGCACGTAGCCGGCCTGCACCGGCAGCGCCAGCTGGACCAGCTCGGGCACGTCCTCGAGCGCCGAACGCGGCAGCAGCTCCCCGCCGCGGACGGCGCGGGCCAGGGTGCGCCCCTCGGGCCGGGTGCTGGTGGCCAGGTAGCGGTCGGCCGCGTCGTCGAGCCGGACGTCGACCGCCACCAGGTCGCCGGCCGCGAGCACCGTGCCCGCGGCGAGGTCGCCCGAGGCCGCCCACACCGGGACGGTCGCGTCGGCCGCACCGACCACCCGCGCGCCGAGCAGCACCGACACCAGGACGAGCAGGACGCCGAGCACCAGGCGCAGGTCCAGCCACCGCGGCGCACGCACCCGGCGGGGCACCGGGCCGCGCAGCCGCACGGTCGGGGCGGGAGCGGGTGGGACCGGCGGAGGAGCCGTCCGCACATCGGTCACCGCGCCCGCCTCCGTCCGCCGTGGGCGGCTGCGGCCGCCCCTCCTCGCCGCCGGGATCCGACGGTCGGATGCAGATGATGCGGGACGGTCACGTTCCCGTGCACCGGTTGTCCACACGTTCGTGTGTGGACGAGCGGGCCGCTCCCTCCGGAGGGCTGACAGACTGGCCCCGACCCCGGATGAGAGACCGCCGATGCCCACACCGCGCTTCCTGACCCTCGCCGACGTGGCGGAGATCCTGAACGTCTCCTGGCGGCAGGTGTACGCGCTCGTCCGTCGCAAGGAGCTGATCGCGATCCAGATCGGCGGCCGCGGCCAGTGGCGGGTCGAGGTCGACGAGCTCGAGCGCTTCATCCAGCAGCGCTACGCCGAGGCCCGGGCCGGCGACGTGCCGGAGCTGGAGCCCGAACCGGGCGACGCGCGAGCGGGGGCGGAGGGCTCCTAGCCCGCTCCGGGCGCCAGCCGCCGCACCGCGACGACGGCGTCCAGCGCGATCGCGCGCACCCCGTGCACCGCCGTGGGCCGACGCGGCCGGTCGGCCGGGTGCTCGGCCAGCTCCAGGAAGTCGGCGCCGACCCGGTCCACCGTGCCGGTCAGGGCCCCGCCGTCGTCGAGCAGCACCTGCACGGGGCTGCGGTCCCGGGCGAGCCCGCGCACGGCCCATCGCAGGTCCAGCCGCCGCGCCACCTCGCCGTCCTCGGGGACGGCCGTCCCCCGGTCCAGACCGCCGACCGTGCGCACCGCCGCGACGGCGACCAGCAGCTCCCGCTCGCCCGGCTCGGTCAGCAGCACCCACCCGGCCCCCGCCTCGGTGAGGACGCCGCGCAGGTCGCCGGCGCCCCGGCAGCGCAGCACGACCTCCCGGCCCACCGCCCCACCGAGCCGGTCGGCCAGCCGCACGGCGCCGGTCTCCAGCCGGATGCGCGACGCGTCCTCGGCCCGCTCGGCCGCGACCTCGCCCGCCTCCAGCTCCGCCTGCAGATCGGCGAACAACCGCTGCCACCGCACGGCGGCGAGCGTACCTCTGTGCACATCCCTTGCGTTTGCTGACGTTTGCTTGCTCTAGTAGACGACGACTCGCGAGGAGGCCCGATGTCGATGCGTCGCCTGACCGCCACGACCGCCGTCATGGCGGCCGTGGCGGTGCTGCTCGTCGCGCTGACCCCGCCGCTGCCCGATGCGGCGCTCCTGGCCAGGGACCCGCAGACCGTCGCCGACACGGCCGGACCCGAGACGCTCGTCCTGGCCGCGGCGGCGCTGCTGGCCTGGCTGGCGTGGGGCTGGGGCGCGCTGGGCCTGCTCCTGACCGGGCTGTCCGCCGTCCCCGGGGCCGTGGGAGCGGTCGCCCGGGGAGCCGCCCGGCTGCTCCTGCCCGCCGACGCACGGCGGGCCGCGGCCCTCGCCCTGGGCCTCGGCCTCGCCGTCGGCTCACCCGTCCTGTCGGCCTGCTCGGCCCCGGCCCCCGTCCCGGCCGCGGCGGCGGCGCTGCCGCAGGGCGCACCGGTACCCGACTGGCCGGTGTTCCCGGGACAGCCCGCTCCCCCGGCCGTTGCGCCTCCCCCGCCGGCGGGCGGCGCGGGCCCGGTGCCCGAGTGGCCGGCCGCCGAGCACGTCGTCGTCCGCGGCGACTCGCTGTGGGACATCGCCGTCGCCGACCTGCGCGCCCGGACCGGCAGCGAGCCGGCACCGGCCGAGGTCGCCCGCGCGGTGGCGGCCTGGTGGTCGGCCAACGCCGACGTCATCGGACCCGACCCCGACCTGATCCGCCCCGGCCAGGTGCTGCGCGCCCCGGCCGACCCGTCCACCCCCGTCGAGAGCGAGACCCCCGGATGACCGCCCCGCCGTCCCCGGCCGCCGAGGCCACCGCCGCGACCGTCGAGGCACCTGCACCGCCTCCCGTCCCACCGCTGCGGACCTTCCGGCTGACCGTCGTCCGCACCCCGCAACCACCGGTGGCCGAGTACCCCGCGCTCCCGCTGGTCCGGCAGGGCGTCGCGCCACCGCGCGCGCCGCACCGGCCGGGTCCCCGGCCCCGCGAGCGCCACCAGCGGATGGCCGACTTCGGGCCGCGGTGGTCCTCCCGCGGCGACCTGCCCGACCCGCGGCTGGCCGGACGGCGGGTCCTCACGCTCGTCCTCGAGGGCATGGCCGGCCTGCGCCCGCTCGCGCAGGTGCAGAACACGACCGCGCCGGGTCTCTACGCGGCGCTGAGCGCCCGCCGGCCGGCCTGGTGCTCCGGCGGCACGGCGCCGGTCCTGCTCGGCCCGGTGCACGTGTGCGAGCCGGTGGACGGCGTGGCGGAGGTCAGCGCGGTGGCCCGGCGGTCGGGGCGGGCGCACGCCGTGGCGGCCCGGCTCGAGGGGATCGACGGCCGCTGGCGGTGCACCGCGCTGCAGATCGGATGACGTTCCGGAACGCGGGCGCCGTGACTAGCCTGCCGCGCCGTGGACGTGCGACGTGAGCTCGACATGGTGGCAACGGCGGTCAAGGTCGGCATCGTGGTGGGCCTCGCGGCCTTCCTCGTCCGGATCGGGCTGACCGACCGCACGGTCGTCAACGGGCTGGAGACGAGCTGCAGCTACACGGACGTCTTCGCCTTCGTGGCGGCCGTGGTCTGCGTGGGCTGCGCGTGGCGGGCGGTCACCGCCTCCCGCGAGCTGCCCTACCGGCGGCGGGCCTCGCTGCACCTCGCGGCCGCGGCCGTGCTCGTGCTGCTCGCCGTCGTCCACGTGCTCCGCGGCACCGGGACCGTCCTCAGCGCCTGCTGACGAGCGGGCCCGGCAACGACGACGCCCCCGCCGGCACGAGGCCGGCGGGGGCGGGATCGGTTGCGCGGAGGCGCCGTTACTTGGCCGCGCCGTGGCAGAACTTGTACTTCTTGCCCGAGCCGCAGGGGCACGGCGCGTTGCGGGCCGGCTCCTTGGACCCGGTCACCGTCGCCGTCTTCGCGGCCTTGGCCGCCCCGCTCTCCTTGGGCGAGGCGTCGAGGCTGGGCGCCGAGTAGGTCAGGTTCTCCTGCCGGCGCGGCTCCTCGAGGCCCTTGACCGCCAGCTGCGGGCCGGTGCCCGACGGGGCCTCGTCCTCCGCGGCGGGAGCGGGGGCGGCCGCGGCGCGCGCCGCCGGCGCCGTCTTCTTGCCCGGGCCCGACCCGGCGCTGCGGCGCGCGGCCGGCGCGGCGCCGGCCGGGGTCGTCGACGTCGTCCGGCCCGGCGCCGTCGCCCCGGGGGCGCCGGGCGGCGCGGTGCCGGCGCCGTTGCCGGCAGCGGCGGCCGCGGCGGCCTGCTGGCGGGCGAGCACGCGCGCCGTCCCCTCCTGGGCGGCGGCCAGCGCCTTGGCCTCGGCCTCGGCCTGCTTGGCGCGGGCCTCCTCCTCCTGCTGCTCCTTGGTCTTGACCTCGAGGTTGAACAGGAAGCCGACGGACTCCTCCTTGATGCCGTCGAGCATCGCGTTGAACATGTCGAAGCCCTCGCGCTGGTACTCCACGACGGGGTCGCGGTTGGCCATCGCGCGCAGGTGGATGCCGGCCCGCAGGTAGTCCATCTCGTAGAGGTGCTCGCGCCACTTGCGGTCGAGCACGCTGAGCAGCACCCGCCGCTCCAGCTCCCGCATGACCTCGCCGCCGAGCGTGGCCTCGCGCTCCTCGTAGGCGCGGTGCACGTCGTCGAGCAGCTCCGACCTGAGCGTCTCGGCCGACAGCGCCGCCTGCTCGCCGTCGGCGACCCGGTCCAGCAGCTCGTCGCGGTCCAGCCCGACCGGGTAGAGGGCCTTGAGACCGGTCCACAGCTGCTCGAGGTCCCAGTCCTCGGCGTAGCCGGTCTCCGTCGCGCCGTCGACGTAGGCGCCGATGACGTCGTCGAGCATGTGCTGGACCTGGTCGGCCAGGTCCTCGCCGTCGAGGATCTTGCGCCGCTCGTCGTAGATGACGGTGCGCTGGCGGTTGAGCACCTCGTCGTACTTGAGGACGTTCTTGCGGATCTCGAAGTTCTGCTGCTCGACCTGGGTCTGCGCCGACAGGATCGCGCGGCTGACCATCTTCGACTCGATCGGCTGGTCGTCGGGCACCCGCAGGGTGTTCATCATCGACTCGAGCATCGGGCCGTTGAACCGGCGCATCAGGTCGTCACCGAGGGAGAGGTAGAACCGCGACTCCCCCGGGTCGCCCTGCCGGCCGGAGCGGCCGCGCAGCTGGTTGTCGATGCGGCGGCTCTCGTGCCGCTCGGTGCCGAGCACGTAGAGACCGCCGGCCTCGACGACCTGCTCGTGCTCGTCCTCGACCTGCTTCTTCGCCGCGGCCAGCGCGTCGTCCCAGGCGGCCTCGTACTCCTCCGGGGTCTCCGTCGGGGTCAGGCCCCGGGCGCGCAGATCCTCGTCGGCGATGAAGTCGGGGCTGCCGCCGAGCTGGATGTCGGTGCCGCGGCCGGCCATGTTGGTGGCCACGGTGACCGCGCCCAGCCGCCCGGCCTGGGCGACGATGTGCGCCTCCCGCGCGTGGTTCTTCGCGTTGAGGACCTCGTGCTTGATGCCGCGCCGCAGCAGGTACTTCGAGAGCAGCTCGGACTTCTCGACGCTGGCGGTGCCGACCAGCACCGGCTGGCCGGCCTCGTGCCGCTCGGCGATGTCGTCGACGACCGCCTCGAGCTTGGCCTTCTCGGTCTTGTAGATGACGTCGGACCGGTCGATGCGGACCATCGGCCGGTTGGTCGGGATCGGGACGACGCCCAGCTTGTAGGTCTGGGAGAGCTCGGCCGCCTCGGTCTGGGCGGTGCCGGTCATCCCCGACAGCTTCTCGTAGAGCCGGAAGTAGTTCTGCAGCGTGATCGTGGCGAGGGTCTGGTTCTCGTCCTTGATCTGCACCTTCTCCTTGGCCTCGATGGCCTGGTGCATGCCCTCGTTGTAGCGCCGGCCCGACAGCACGCGGCCGGTGAACTCGTCGACGATGAGCACCTCGCCGTTGCTGACGATGTACTGCTGGTCGCGGTGGTAGAGCTCCTTGGCCTTCAGCGCGTTGTTCAGGTAGCTGATCAGCGGGGAGTTGACCGCCTCGTACAGGTTGTCGATGCCGAGCTGGTCCTCGACGAACTCGACGCCCTCCTCGGTGACGGCGACCGTGCGCTTGGCCTCCTCGACCTCGTAGTGCACGTCGCGCTTCATCATCGGGACGATCCGCGCGAACTCCTGGTACCACTTGCCGGCCGACTCGGCGGGCCCGCTGATGATCAGCGGCGTGCGCGCCTCGTCGATGAGGATGGAGTCGACCTCGTCGACGATCGCGTAGTTGTGGCCGCGCTGGACCAGGTCGGCCTTGCTCCAGGCCATGTTGTCGCGCAGGTAGTCGAAGCCGAACTCGTTGTTCGTGCCGTAGGTGATGTCGCAGGCGTACTGCTCGCGCCGGTGCGCCGGCCGCTCGCCGGAGAGGATCGTGCCCACCGACAGGCCGAGGAACCGGTGCACCCGCCCCATCCACTCGGCGTCGCGCTTGGCGAGGTAGTCGTTCACGGTGATCACGTGCACGCCGTCGCCGGTGAGGGCGTTGAGGTAGGCGGGGAGGACGCCGGTGAGCGTCTTGCCCTCACCGGTGCGCATCTCGGCGATGTTCCCCAGGTGCAGCGCGGCGCCGCCCATGATCTGCACGCGGAAGTGCCGCTGGCCCAGCGTGCGGGTCGCGGCCTCCCGGACGACGGCGAACGCCTCGGGCAGCAGCTCGTCGAGGGTCTCGCCGTCGGCGTGGCGCTCCTTGAACTCGTCCGTCTTCGCCCGCAGCTCGGCGTCGGTCAGGTCGACGTAGTCGTCGGCCAGCGACTCGACCGCGTCGGCGATCTTGTGCAGCCGGCGGACGATCTTGCCCTCACCGGCACGGAGGATCCTCGAGAACACCACGACCCCAGGGTAGGCGGCCCGGCCGGGTGCACGGTCATCTGCACGCATACCCTCCGCCGGTGGCTTCCGACCCCCGCACCCTGGGCCCCGGCACGCTCAGCTTCCTCACCGAGCGGCACCTCGCGACGCTGACCACCCTGCGCCCCGACGGCAGCCCGCACGTGGTCCCGGTGGGTGTCACGTTCGACCCGGGGACGGCGACCGCCCGGGTGATCACCTCCGGGACCTCGGCCAAGGCCCGGCACGTGCGCGCCGGGCAGTCCCGGGTGGCGGTCTGCCAGGTCGACGGCCGCCGGTGGCTGACCCTCGAGGGGACGGCGGTGGTGCGCGACGACGCCGCATCGGTGGCCGACGCCGTCGAGCGCTACGCCCGCCGCTACAAGCAGCCGCGGGAGAACCCGGCACGGGTGGTCATCGAGATATCGGTCGACCGGGTCCTGGGCAACGCATGACCATGGCCGGGTGACAGCCCCCGACGGCATGGACCTGAGCGGCGTCGACCTGACCACCGAGGTGGTGCGCACCGAGCGCCTGGTGCTGCGCCCGCACCGGCCGGACGACGCCGACGCCGTCTTCGCCGCCTGCCAGGACGCCGACATCCAGCGCTGGATCACCGCCCTCTCGCTGCCCTACGACCACGAGCAGGCGCGGGTCTGGGTGTCGGAGGTGGCGCCGGCCGAGCGGGCCGAGGGCCGTGGGATGCCGGTCGTCGTCGAGGCCGACGGCGTCCTGGTCGGCTCGGCGGGGGTCCACTTCCGCGGCGGCCGGCTCGGGCCCGAGGTCGGGTACTGGATCGCCGCGCCCGCGCGGGGCCGGGGCTACGCCGCGGAGACGGCGCACGCGCTGGCGGAGTGGGCGCTGGGGCTGGGCGCGCCGCGGGTGCACCTGGTCGCCGACGTCGGCAACACGGCCTCGCAGGTCACCGCCGAGCGCGCCGGGTTCCGGCGGGAGGGCGTGGTGCGGGGCTGCCTGGACGACCGGTCGGGCGGGCGCTCCGACGCGGTGCTGTTCGGCCGGCTGCCCGGGGACTGACAGCGGGGGGGGGGGGGGGGGGGGGGGGGGGGGCCGCGCGCGCGCCCCGCCGCGGCCCCCCCCCCCCCCCCCCCCCCCCCCCCCCCCCCCCCCCGTCGGGACTCAGACCGAGGCCGTCACGGGCTCGGCGGGAGAGGTGGCGCGGGACGCGTCGCCGTCGAGGGGCACGTCGACCAGCCGGATGAGGCCGTAGTCGTAGGCGTGCCGGCGGTAGACCACCGTCGGCTGCCCCGTGTCCGCGCACTGGAAGAGGAAGAAGTCGTGGCCGACCAGTTCCATCTCGTGGAGGGCCTGGTCGACGTGCATCGGCGTCGCCGGGTGGTGCTTCTCCCGGACGATCTGCCCGGGCAGGTGCTCGTCGAGGTCTGTGACGAGGGGTTCGCCGTCGACGGCGCCGTCGAGGGCGTCACCGGCGGCCGACGGAGCCGACGGAGCGAGGGCGGGCAGCGGCTCGGCGGAGTTGCCGGCGATCCGCACGCTGGCCGGGGTGCGCCGGCCGTGGTGCACCCGGCGGCGGTCGGCCGCCCGGCGCAGCCGGTTCTCGAGCTTGCTGCACGCGAGGTCCAGCGCCGCGTAGAAGTCCGGCCCCGCGGCCTCGGCCCGGACGACGGGGCCCTTGCCCCGCAGCGTGATCTCGACGCGCTGGCAGCTCGCCGACTGTCGAGGGTTCTTCTCGTGGAACAGCTCGACGTCCATCCGGAGCATCTTCAGCTTCCCGTCGAACCGGTCGAGCGAGCCGACCTTGTCCTCGACGTGCTGGCGATAGTGTTCCGGCACTTCGACGTTCCGGCCGCGGACAACGATCTCCATGAGACCTCCCGGGTGTACGGGGATGTGTCCGGTTGAACGCTAGTCGTCCCCCAGGTGTCCCGACAGTCGATCAGCCGCACCCGCCGGCCCCCCGTCACCGGTACGGCGCGGTCCGCCCAGGTGGGGTCCGGGACTCCCGCCCGGCCGTCCGCCGCGGGGTCGCCGCGACCACCGCGGCCAGCACCGGCGTGTCGGCCCGGCGCGCCGTCCCGAGCACGGCCGCGGCCTCGGTGAGCGTCGCCCCGCTGGTCACCACGTCGTCGACGAGCACCACCACGGAGCCGGGTGCGACGGCGACGCCGGGCCGCAGCGCGAACGTGCCGGCCAGGTTGGCCCGCCGCTGGGCCGCCGTCAGCCCGGCGGAGTCGGCCACCCGGCCCGACCGGCGCAGCAGGCGCTCTGCGGTGGCCGGCACCCCGGCCGCCCGCAGCTCCGCGACCGCGCAGCCGGTGAGCTCGGCGACGTGGTCGCGGCCCCGGGTGCGCAGCGCCGCGCGGGTGGCCGGCAGCGGCACGAGCAGCACCGGCGTGCGGGGGCCGGCGGCGGGCACCCCGGCGCGGACGGCGGCGACCGCCAGGGCGAGCGCCGCGCCCAGCGGCCGCGCCAGCTCGGCGCGGCCGTGCTCCTTGAAGGCGTTGACCGCCGGACGGACGGGCCCGTCGTACACGGCGGCCGCCACCGTCGGCGGGAAGCCGGCCGGGAAGCGCCGCGGTTGGGCCAGGTGCGGAACGGCGAAGGCCGCCGCGCAGCGCGGGCACAGCAGCACCCCGGGCACGCCACAGCCGGCGCAGATCCGCGGGAGCACCAGGTCGACGAGGGGATCGGCCAGCGCGGCGACCAGGTCCCGGACGGCGCGCACGACCCACCCTGCACGGTGCGGCCGCCCCTGCCCAGGCCGCCCGTCCCCCTGTGGACGGCGCTAGACCGGGAAGAACGGCTCCGTGCCGAGGACCGCCGGCTGCCCGCGGCGCAGCGTCAGCCACGTCCCGCCCGACAGCTGCCACATCGAGCCACCCGCGCTGACCAGCGGCTGCTGGCTCGGGGCGGCCGCGATCGAGGTCGGCTGGCCGGGCAGCCCTGCGGTCGACACCGCACTGAGGTCGGACCCGTCGACGCCGAGCGAGTACGGGATCCCCCCTCCCTCGGGCCCCTCGGCGGCGAGGACCAGCAACCGGTCGGCGGCGCTCCACGCCACGTCGGTCACCCCGCCCAGCGTGGGGGCCACCGGCCGGAGGTCGCGCAGGGTCACCGGGGCGTCCTCCTCCCGGGCGACCGTGCCGACGTACAGCCGGCCGGTGACCACCACGGCCGCGCGCACCCCGTCCGGGGAGAGCTGCAGCGCCGATGCCCGGCCCAGTGCCTGCAGGGACGGCGCGCTGACCGTCTCCGGCGTCCCGTCGGCCGGCACGAGGGCGATCTCGGTGCCGTCGCGGACGGTCCAGAACTCGCTCCGGGTGGCCGCGACGGTGGGCGTGGTCAGCGGCCCGCCCGGCGGGAGCGCTGGGGCGAGCTCGCCGCCGTAGGGACCGCGCAGCAGGACCGTGCGGTCGGCGGTGACCCCGACCATCGACGTCAGCTCCCCCGTGCGCGCATCGGCCGAGACCGCCGCGGAGAACAGGCCGTACGCACCACCACCGGCCGGGCCCGGCGCCGGCGACCCGTCGGCCAGCCGCAGCGCTCCGGCCTCCACGAAGTGCCCGACCGCGTCGAGCGGGGCGGCCTCCGGGTCGAAGCCCGACCAGTCCTCGACCGACTGCAGGACGGGCACGCCCTCCAGGCCCAGCGGCTCGCCGTCGACCAGCAGCTCCACCGACGGCGCACCCGGCAACTGGTGCAGCGTCCACACCACCTGGGCCGACAGCACGGACAGCTCCGGAGGTGCGAGGTCGGCCACCCCGGAGAGGTCGACGGTGACCGACTGCCCCTCCGCGGACACCGAGCGGACCAGCGTCGCCCCCTGGAGCAGGTTCTCCACCCCCGGGCCCAGGGCCGGCGACGGCCCGGCCAGCAGCCGCTCCACCAGCGCCGTCGGCTGGGAGTCGCCCTCGATCAGGTAGCGCGGGTCCGGCACCACCCGCTGCAGGGTCGGGTCGACGAAGTACACGGCCCGCTGGTCGTAGATCCGCTCGAAGTCGGGCTGCGCCATCAGCAGGCCGTTCAGGGGGAGGCTGCTGATCCGCCACTCCCCGTCGACCTGCTCGAGCGCGAACTGCCCGGCGAACTCCCCCGCACCGACGGCGAACACCCCGCGGGGGTCGACGGTGCCGATGGAGTCCCCGGTCACGACCACGCGGCCGGGCTCGGTGGTGACGGTGGCGTAGTCGGCCGCGACCACCGTGATGCCCGCCTCGTCGGACCAGGAGTCCGCGACGTCGTCGGTCAGGTACATCCGTGCCACGGGGTGCCCGCGGGCGGTGCTGGCGGCGGCGCTGATGAAGTCCCGGACGATCTCCTCGGGCGTCGCCCCCTCCTCCGGCTCGAGGGGCTCGATGCCCACGGCCTCGGCGTCGCGGGCCGGCTCCTGGGTGATCTGCACGGTGGGCGAGCTGGACGGGACCGTCGAGCAGCCCGCCAGCAGCAGGGCGCCGAGCAGCACGCCCGGGAGGCGGCGGCTCACGTCGTCCCCCCGGGACGGCGGACGATCGCCGGGCGCAGCGGCAGCGGCGAGCTCGTGAGCTCCGCGCCGGCGGTCAGCGGCAGCGTCAGCCGGAACTGGGCGCCCAGGCCCGGCGAGCCCCACACCTGCAGCCAGCCGCCGTGCAGCCGCGCGTCCTCGAGGCTGATCGAGAGCCCGAGGCCGCTGCCCCCGACCGTGCGCACCCGCGAGGGGTCGGCGCGCCAGAACCGGTCGAACACGTGCTGGGCCTCGGCCGGGCCCAGGCCCACGCCGAAGTCGCGGACGGTGAGGGCCACCGCGGCCCGGTTCGCCGCCCAGGTGATCTCGACCGGCCGCCCGGCGCCGTGCTCGATCGCGTTGCCGACCAGGTTGCGCAGGATGCGCTGCACCCGCCGGGCGTCGACCTCGGCGATGACCGGCTGCGAGGGGCCGCTGACCCGCAGCTCGCAGCCGTGCATCGTCGCCAGCGCCGACATGTCCCCGGTCACCCGCTGCACCAGCGCGCCCACGTCGGTGGGCTCCCAGTCGAGCACCGCGGCGCCGGCGTCGTAGCGGCTGATCTCCAGCAGGTCGGTGAGCAGCGACTCGAACCGGTCGAGCTCGGCGTGCAGCAGCTCGGCGGAGCGGGCCACGTGCGGCGGGAAGTCGCCGCGGGACTCGTGCAGCACCTCGGCGGCCATCTGCACGGTGGTCAGCGGGGTGCGCAGCTCGTGGCTGACGTCGGAGGTGAACCGCTGCTGCAGCTGGGAGAGCCCCTCCAGCTGGGTGATCTGCCGCTGGAGGCTGTCGGCCATCGCGTTGAAGCTGGTGGCCAGCCGCGCCAGGTCGTCCTCGCCCCGGACCGTCATGCGCTCCTCGAGCTGGCCCTCGGCCAGCCGCTGGGCGGTGCCCGCGGCCCGCCGTACGGGGTCGACCACCAGCCGGGTGACCAGCACCCCGATGCCGACGACGAACAGGGTGAGCGCGATGCCGCTGATCACGACCGTGCTGCGGATCCGCGACAGGCTCTCCTCCTCCTGGTCGAGGGGGAAGGCGTAGTACAGGTCGAACCGCTCGTCGGCGACCGTGTCGACGGTGACCGGCGCCCCGATGAGCAGGGTCGGCTGCGGCTCGCCGTCGGTGTCGGGGACGAGGGCGTACTGGGAGAACTGCCCGCCGGAGTCCACGCCGGCGCGCAGCTGGTCCGGCAGCGCGGTGAAGACGGCACGCCGGCCCGCGGGCAGCTCGCGGTCGCCGGTGCGGTGGACCATCACGACGTCGAAGTCACCGGCCGAGCCCGCCCTGCTCTTGAGGCCCTGCACGGTGCGGTCGAGGGTGGCGCGCAGGCTCGCGGCGTCACCGGTCGCGATGCCGGCCACCTCGTCGCGGGCGTAGACCACACCGGCCTGCGCCTGGTCGACCGCGGCGTCCCGCTTGACCGACAGCAGCTGGTCGCGGATCTGGCTGAACAGCACCATGCTGACGATCACCACGACGGTGCCGGCGACGACCATGGTGATGGCGCCGATCCGCACGTGCAGCGACGAGCGCCAGGCCTGCGCGGCACCCTGCGCGAGCCGGCGCACGGTGCGGCGGGCGCGCGCCGCCCGCACCTGCACCCGCCGCCGCAGCCGGGCCACCCGGTCGGGGCCACGCGGTGCCGCGGGCGCCGGCTCGGCGGCCGGCGAGGCGGCCGGCGGTGCGACGGCCGGCGCCTCCGCCGGCACGGGCCGAGCCGTCATGGAGCCCCGATCACGGCGGGCCGGCCTTGTAGCCCACCCCGCGCACGGTCAGCACGATCTCCGGCCGCTCCGGGTCGCGCTCGATCTTGGCGCGCAGCCGCTGCACGTGGACGTTGACCAGCCGCGTGTCGGCCGCGTGCCGGTAGCCCCACACCTGCTCGAGCAGCAGCTCGCGGGTGAACACCTGGCGCGGCTTGCGGGCCAGCGCCACGAGGAGGTCGAACTCGAGCGGGGTGAGCGCGATCGGGACGCCGTCCCGGGTGACCTGGTGGGCCGGCACGTCGATGGCGATGTCGCCGATGGTCAGGTTCTCCGCCTGCCCGGACTCGCCGCGGCGCAGCTGCGCCCGCACGCGGGCCACGAGCTCCACCGGCTTGAAGGGCTTGGTGACGTAGTCGTCGGCGCCGGCCTCGAGGCCCTGGACGACGTCGATGGTGTCGCCCTTGGCGGTCAGCATCACGATGGGGACGCTGGACTGGGTCCGGATGTCCTGGCAGATCTGCAGCCCGTTGCGGCCGGGCAGCATGAGGTCCAGCAGGACGATGTCCGGGCGGGTCTGCTGGAAGACGCCCACCGCCCGGTTGCCGTCGGAGACGAAGGCCGGTTCGTAGCCCTCCCGGCGCAGGACGATGCCGAGCATCTCGGCGAGGGCTGCGTCGTCGTCGACGACGAGGACGCGGCCGCGGCTGGGGCCGTTCGAGGCTGCGGTGGATGCCACGCGCCCATTCTGCGCTGCCCGGACCCCGGAACGGCGACACCCGCCCGGTCGGATGACCGGACGGGTGTCGGGACGGCGCCGCAGGTCCCCCGCCCGGGGGGCCCTGCGGCAGCCGCTCAGTAGCGGTAGTGGTCGCTCTTGTACGGGCCCTCGACCGGCACGCCGATGTAGTCGGCCTGCACCTTGGTCAGCTCGGTGAGCTTCACGCCGAGGGCGTCGAGGTGCAGCCGGGCCACGTGCTCGTCGAGCTTCTTCGGCAGGACGGTGACCGTGGGGGTCTTGCCCTCGTAGGCCGCGCGATTGCCCCACAGCTCGATCTGGGCGAGCACCTGGTTGGAGAACGAGGCGCTCATGACGAAGCTGGGGTGCCCGGTGGCGTTGCCGAGGTTCAGCAGCCGGCCCTCGGAGAGCACGATGATCGTGTGGCCGTCGGCGAACCGCCACTCGTCGACCTGCGGCTTGATCGTCGTCCGCTCGACGCCCGGGGTGCGGGCGAGGCCGGCCATGTCGATCTCGTTGTCGAAGTGGCCGATGTTGCCGATGATCGCCTGGTGCTTGGTCGAGGCCAGCTGCTCGGCCGTGATGATGTCCTTGTTGCCGGTGGCCGTGATGATGATGTCGGCCTTGCCGATGACCTCGTCGAGCGTGGTCACCTCGTAGCCGTGCATCGCCGCCTGCAGGGCGTTGATCGGGTCGATCTCGGTGACGATCACGCGGGCGCCCTGGCCGCGCAGCGACTCGGCGCAGCCCTTGCCCACGTCGCCGTAGCCGCAGACGACGGCGACCTTGCCGCCGATCATCACGTCGGTGGCGCGGTTGATGCCGTCGATGAGCGAGTGCCGGCAGCCGTAGAGGTTGTCGAACTTGCTCTTGGTGACCGAGTCGTTGACGTTGATCGCCGGGAAGAGCAGCCGGCCGTCGCGGGCGAGCTCGTAGAGCCGCATGACGCCGGTGGTGGTCTCCTCGGTGACGCCCTTGATGCCCTGGCCGATGCGGGTCCAGTAGCCGCCGTCCTCCGCGAGGGTGCCGCGCAGGACGTCGAGGATGACGCCGTACTCCTCGGAGTCGGCCTCGGTGGTGTCGGGGACGGCGCCGTCGGCCTCGAACCGGGTGCCCAGGTGCACCAGGAGGGTGGCGTCGCCGCCGTCGTCGAGCAGCATGTTCGGGCCGACGACCGCGCCGGTCTCGTCGCGGAACTCGAACAGGCGCTGGGTGCACCACCAGTAGTCCTCGAGCGTCTCGCCCTTCCAGGCGAAGACGGGCACGCCGGCCGGCGCCTCGGGGGTCCCGTCGCCGACGACGATCGCGGCGGCGGCGTGGTCCTGGGTGGAGAAGATGTTGCAGCTGACCCAGCGGACGTCGGCGCCGAGGGCGACCAGCGTCTCGATGAGGACGGCGGTCTGCACGGTCATGTGCAGCGACCCGGCGATGCGGGCGCCGGCGAGCGGCTGCTCGTCGCCGTACTCGGCGCGCAGCGCCATCAGGCCGGGCATCTCGTGCTCGGCGAGGGAGATCTCCTTGCGGCCGAAGCCGGCGAGGGAGAGGTCGGCGACCTTGAAGTCACCGTCGGACAGGACAACGGTGCCGGAAGGGGCAGTCATGTCGCTCCAGGGATGAGGCCCGCGGCGGCGTGCGCGGCGGGTCCAGGTGCAGGGAGAAGCGAGCATGCCGAGGCCTCGGCGGGGCTCGTGCCGTCGTCCAGGGTAACCCGAGGCGACGGCGGCGTCTCCGGTGTCGTCGGGTCCCGGCGTCAGGCCTCGCAGCCGACGCCGTCGCCGTCGCCGTCGAAGGCCGGGTCGAAGCCGGGCTCGCCGCGCCGGATCGGCGCGGCGCCGGCCGCCCGGACGGCCGCGCAGTCGGCGTAGGTGACGGGCGCGTCCGGGGCCGGCGGCGTGCCCGGCGAGCGGCCGGGCAGCGGCTCGTCCGGGCAGCCGGCCAGGACGCCGGCGGCGGCGTCCCGCTCGGCGGCGGTCATCCACAGCCCGTACTCGTGCTTCACCGCGACCTGCCGGGCGACGTAGGCGCAGCGGTAGCCGCGGTTGGGCGGCAGCCAGGTCGCCGCGTCGCCGTCCCCCTTCTGCTGGTTGAGCGGCCCGTCGACGGCGAGCAGGTTGAGCGGGTCGTTGGCGAAGGCGACGCGGGTGTCGGCGTCCCAGCGCTGCGCGCCCTTCTGCCAGGCGTCCGACAGCGCGACGACGTGGTCGATCTGGACGTCGTCGCTGGTGTCCTGGCCGCGGCGGAACTCGATCGTCGTCCCGGAGTAGGGGTCGGCGAGGGTGCCGGAGACGACGACGCAGTCGCGGGTGCCCGGCTCGAACGCCTCGCCGGTCAGGTCCCGGGCGAGGACGTCGTTGCGGGTGTCGCACCCGTTGCGGTCGGTGTCGACCCAGCCGGAGCCGAACTCGTCGCGGTCGTAGCCGGTGGTGGGGGCCCGGCCGCGGACCTCCAGCTCCCCCAGCGCGGCGAGCGCCGTGTCCGGCCGCGCGCCCTCGACGGCGGAGTCGACCGTGTGGTCGGTGTCGCTGCCGTAGGTGACCTCGCAGCCGCCGAGGACGGCGGCCGCCAGCAGGGCGAGCGCGGGGCCCAGCGGCCCCCGGGTGCGCACGGCGCGGACCTCCTCCGGTGCGGCGGTGCCGGACCGGTGGACGCTACGTCCGTGCCGCCCCGGTCCCGGGGAGACACGCGGGGGCTAGCGGAGGTTGGTCGTCGTCCGGTAGAGGACGGCGGGCCCGCGGGCGCTCACCGGCTCGCCGGCGGGCACGAACGCCGACTCGCCGCGGCGCAGCACCAGCTCCCCGTCGCCGGCGGCCAGCACCGCCTCGCCCTCGGTACACAGCAGCACCTGGGGGCCGGCGGTGGTGAGGCTGCCCGCGTAGGAGTCGAGCTGGCAGCGGGTGAGGTCGAAGTCCTCGACCGGCACCGGGTAGCGCAGTCCACCGGGACCGAGCACGGGGTGCAGCACCGGCACCCGGCCGTCGGTGAAGTCGAGGACCTCGATGAGCGCGGCCAGGTCGACGTGCTTGCGGGTCAGCCCGCCCCGGAGCACGTTGTCGGAGCTGGCCATGACCTCCACGCCCGCGCCGCACAGGTAGGCGTGCAGGTTGCCGGCCGGCAGGAAGACCGCCTCGCCCGGGGCCAGCTTCAGGTGGTTGCACATCAGCGAGATGACGACGCCGGGGTCACCCGGGTAGGCCTCGGCGAGCCGGGCGGCCCAGCGGTAGGTGTTGATGAACTCCGGGTCGGCGGCGGCGACGAACTGCCCGGCCCTGCGCGCGACCGCCTCGACCAGGTGCGTGCGCCGCTTGCCCGACAGCGCGATGAGCTGCGGGATGGCGGCGCGCAGGCCGCCGCGGGCCAGGGCGGCGATGGTCGGCTTGAGCTCGGGCAGCTGCAGCTTGGCCAGGCAGTGCAGCGACTCCTCGACGGGCCGGAACCCGCACAGCGCCTCGAAGGTGGTCAGCGCGAGCAGCAGCTCGGGCTTGTGCCAGGGGTCCTTGAAGGTCCGGGTCGGGTCGTCGTGCGGGATCCCCGTCGCCTCCTCGGCGGCGTAGCCGGCCATCGCCTGCTCGATGGTGGGGTGGGCCTGCAGCGACAGCGGGGAGTCGGCGGCCAGCACCTTCATGAGGAACGGCAGCCGGGCACCGAAGCGCTCGACGACCCGCGGGCCGAGCAGCCGCTGCGGGTCCTCGTCGATCGCCTTGTCCAGCGGCCGGCCGTCGGCCAGCAGGCTCGGCAGATCGGGGTGGGCGCCCATCCACAGCTCGGCGTGCGGCTGGTCGGCCGGGGACGGCCGGCCGAGGAGCTCGGGGATGACGGTGTGACTGCCCCACGGGTAGTGACGCACGTTGCTGGTGAGGTGCCACATCGACGAGGAGGTTACCGGCGAGTTGGGCACCTGAGGTGTCTAGCCCCCGCCGACTGCGTCCGGCATCCCCCGGGAGGACGAAGGCCCGCCCGGGCGCCTGGGCCCCGGGACGGTCAGACGGCGGCGGCGCGGACGTCCGGGGCGCCCAGCCGCGCGGCGTCGGCGGTGTGGTCGTCGGGCATCCGCTGCGACTCCCGCTCGGCGGCCACCCGGGCCTCGTAGTGGGTGACCTCACGCTCGGTCCGCTCGGCGTCCCAGCCCAGGACCCCGGCCATGAGCCGCGCCACGGCCGGGGCGGACTCCGTCCCCCGGTGGGGGGTGGTGATCGACACGCGGGTGCGCCGGGTGAGGACGTCGTCGAGGTGCAGGGCGCCCTCGGCGGTGACCGCGTGCACGACCTCCGCGGTCAGGTGCGCGGGCGCGCCGGGCAGCGGCCGCGCCAGCTCGGGGTCGGCCGCGGCGAGGGCGAGCACGGCGCCGACCTGGTCGCCGTGCCGCTGCAGCAGCCGCGCGACGGTGTCCTCGGGCAGGCCCGCGGCGGCGGCGAGGTCGGGGGCGGCGTCCTTCACGGCGGCCCAGCGGTGCGCGCCGACCAGCGGCAGGTGCGC
Source organism: Blastococcus sp. SYSU D00813 (assembly GCF_054050735.1). Taxonomy (NCBI): domain Bacteria; kingdom Bacillati; phylum Actinomycetota; class Actinomycetes; order Geodermatophilales; family Geodermatophilaceae; genus Blastococcus; species Blastococcus sp. SYSU D00813. The sequence continues at coordinate 33,888 of NZ_JBJGZX010000028.1, read as the reverse complement.
CGTCCGCGACTCGGGGACGCCGGGGAGGCCGGCCGTGGCCGCGTCGACGGCGTCGGCCGCCATGACCCGGTAGGTCGTGTACTTGCCGCCGGCGACGAGCACCAGGCCGGGTACCGGGGTGACCACCGCGTGCTCCCGCGACAGGCGGCTGGTCTGGTCGGCCTCGCCGGCCAGCAGCGGGCGCAGCCCGGCGTAGACGCCGATGATCCGGTCGGGGGTCAGCGGCCGGGCCAGCACCCGGTTGACCTGGCCGAGCAAGTAGGCGATGTCCGCGCTGCTGGCCGCCGGGTGGTCGCGGTCGAGCCGCCACGGGGTGTCGGTGGTGCCGACGATCCACTGCTCGCCCCACGGGATGACGAACAGGACGCTGGTCGGCGTCCGCAGGATGAGGCCGGGCCGGGTCCCGTCCGGCTCGCCGCCGGTGGCGACACCCCCGGGGAGGCTGCCGCCGTCGATCGCGTCGCGGGGCACGACCAGGTGGACGCCCTTGCTGGCCCGCACCTTGAGGCTGGGGGCGGAGCCGCCGAGCATCTCCCCCACGTCGTCGCTCCACACGCCCGTGGCCGCGATGACGCTGCGGGCGCGGACGACGAACGAGGAACCATCGGTCAGGTCGGCCACCCGCACGCCGACGACCGGTGCTGTGGCATCCCCGCCCGCCCCGCCGTCGCGCAGGACGGTGGTGACGCGCGCGCTGGAGAGGACGGCGGCGCCGTAGGCGGCGGCGGTCCGGACGACGGCCAGGGTGTGCCGGGCGTCGTCGACCTGGGCGTCCCAGTAGCGGATGGCGCCCCGGATGGCGTCGCGGCGCAGGCCGGGGAACTCGGCGAGCGCGGCGCGGCGGGACAGGTGGCGGTGGGCCGGGACGCCGCGCTCGGAGGTCAGCGCCGCGCCGAGGACGTCGTAGAGGGCGACGCCGGCGCCGTAGTAGGCGCGCTGCCAGACCGGGGCGGTGAGCGGCAGCAGGAACGGCAGCGGGCGGACCAGGTGCGGCGCGATCGTCGCGACCAGCCGGGACCGCTCCTGCAGCGCCTCGTGGACCAGCGGGAAGGCGAGTTGCTCGAGGTAGCGCAGGCCGCCGTGGATCAGCTTGCTCGACCGGCTGGAGGTGCCGGCGGCCCAGTCGCGGGCCTCCACCAGCCCCACCGACAGGCCGCGGCTGGCCGCGTCGAGCGCCGCGCCGGCGCCGGTGACGCCACCGCCGATGACCAGGACGTCGACCACGCCGTCGGCCAGGCGCGCGCGGTCGGCGCGGCGCCGCTCCGGCGACAGCAGCGTGCGGTCGCTGGCTCCCCGTTCCATGTCCCCCACTGTCCCCCGCCGAGCGCGGGCCGTGCCCGCGCGAGCGGTCCTCGGCCGTCTCAGTGGTGCGCCGGCTGTCCCTTGTGCCGCAGCCGCTGCACCAGCATCACGACGGCCACCACGACGGCGCCGACGGCCAGCCCCACGACCGCGCTCGCCAGCGTGTTGACCAGCCAGCCGACGACCCCGCCCAGCCCGCCGGTGGCGTCGTGCGCCCCCTCCTCCAGGTGGTGCACGAAGTCGTAGAGCGGGTGCCAGCCCAGGTCGTGCGTGCCGACCAGCAGGATGTGACCACCGACCCACAGCATCGCGGCGGTGCCGATGACCGCCAGCGCGGTGAGCAGCCGGGGCATCGCCTTGACCAGGCCGCGGCCGAAGCGCGCCGTCCCGCCGCTCCCCTTCTCGGCGAGCCGCAGACCGGCGTCGTCCATCTTCACGATGCCCGCGACCACGCCGTAGACCAGCACGGTGATCGCGATGGCGACCACGATGAGGGTGAACAGCCGGGCGACGAACGGTTCGTCGGTCACCTCGTTGAGCGAGATCACCATGATCTCGGCCGAGAGGATGAAGTCGGTGCGCACGGCGCCCGAGACGATCGTGTTCTCGTCCTTGGGTTCGTCCCCGTCCGCGCCGTGCCCGTGCGAGTGCCCGCTGACCTTCTCCCAGATCTTCTCCGCGCCCTCGTAGCACAGGTAGGCGCCGCCGAGCATGAGGAGCGGGGTCAGCAGCCCCTCGAGGAACTGGCTGAGCAGCATGATCGCCGGGAGGATGAAGACCAGCTTGTTGATCAGTGAGCCCTTGGCGATCCGCAGGACGATCGGGATCTCGCGCTCGGCGGCCAGGCCGCGCACGTACTGCGGGGTGACCGCGGTGTCGTCGACGACGACGCCCGCGGCCTTCGCGCTCGCCTTCGCGGCCGCGGCGCCGATGTCGTCGACGGACGCCGCGGCGGCGCGGGTCAGCGTGGCGATGTCGTCGAACAGAGCTGCCAGTCCACCGGCCACGGGAGGTCCTTCCGATCGCTGCGCGGTCGTCGTTCTCGTCTGATGGTGGTGCGTCCGGCCGCGTCACGCGACCGGGTCTCAGGAGCGCAGGGCGCGTTCCTGGTCCAGGGCGAGCGCGAGGTACACCGCGCTGAAGTCGGCCACCGCGAGCTGCCGCGCCAGCCGGCACGTCCGGCCGTACCGCTCGGGCTCACCGTGTTCGGCCAGACCGCTCACCGGGACGTTGGCGGTGGTCGCGGTGCGCAGCACCTCGTTCATCGCCTCGGCCGCCGACCGCGGCTCGCGCTCGCCGCCGCCGTCGGCGTCCCCCGCGTCGGTGTCGCGGATGGTCAGCAGCCGCAGCCGGCGCCCGGTGTCCTCGGCGCGGTCGCGGAAGAAGTCGTCCTCGCCGTCCCGGGGGGCCAGTGGACCGGCGAGGACCGAGCGGGCGGCCACCCGCTGGTCGGGCAGGCGGAAGGTGGTCACCGGCAGGCCGGCGAGCGTCTCGAGCTGGTCGGCCACCCGTGCGGCGGCCGCGCCCGCGAGCGGGCCCTCGGCGGCGATCACCGGGAGCGCGTCGAGCAGCTCGAGGGCCAGCGTCTTGGCCGGGTTGACGAAGGACTCCTGCGCCGGGCCGCACTCGCGGGCCACCTCTTCCAGCGCGTCGGCGACGAGGTCGAGCGCGGCCGTCTCCGGGGAGACGAGGCCTAGGCCGGTCGCCAGCTGGAGCAGCGGCGTGAGCAGCGACCACAGCGTCGTGTGCTGGACGCGGGACCGCGGCAGCGGGACGTAGGGCGCGCGGGCGGTCGAGCAGGCGGCGCGCAGCGGCGCGTCGTCGGCCCCGATCCCGACCAGCGTGACCCCGCGCCGGGCGGCCTCGTAGGCCGGGGCGACGGCGTACCGGCCGGCTCCGGTGCGGGTGGCGACCACCGCGATGTCGGTCGGCCCCGTCCACACCGGCAGGTCCGGCCCCGGGACGACGTCGACGGTCACCGGGCTGGCCGGGCCCAGAAGAGCGCGCAGCACCGACGCCGCCACGGCGCCCTCGCGGCGGGCCACGATGACCAGGCCGCGGGGGCGGCCGCCCTCGGTGACCCGGTCCAGCCCGGCCTCCTCGGTGAGCCGGGCCGTCTCCCGCACCTGCGCCCCGGCGCCCGCGACGGCGGGCAGCAACCCGCGGGGGTCCCGGGCACGCAGCACGTCCAGGTCGTCGAGGACCTCCTCGGCCAGCTCCGGCGAGGTCATGCGCCGGCGGTCCCCCGCTGCCGCGCCAGCTCCTCGGGGCCGCGGGTGCGGGCCTCGTCGAGCAGCAGCACCGGGATGCCGTCACGGACGGGGAACGCCCGGTCGCACGTGGTGCACAGCAGCTCGCTCGCGGCCTCGTCGACCTCGAGCGGGCTGTGGTGGGTGTCGGGGCAGGCCAGGATCTCCAGCAGCGCGGGGTCCAGGCCCAGGGGGCCGGTCGTCTCGGTCATGCGCGCACCATCTCCAGTACTCGGTCCCGAAGCCGTTCCATGGCCGCGGTGTCGGGTGCCTCCACGTTGAGGCGCAGCAGCGGCTCGGTGTTGCTCGCCCGCAGGTTGAACCAGGACCCGTCGGGCAGCTCGACGGTCAGCCCGTCGAGGTCGTCGATCGAGACGCCCTCGACCTCCTCGTAGGCGGCACGCACCTCGGCGGTGCGCGCCGCGGCGTCGGCCACCGTGGAGTTGATCTCCCCGGAGGCGGCGTAGCGGCTGTAGGCAGCGGTGAGCTCCGACAGCGGCCGGCTCTGCTCACCGAGCGCCGCCAGCACGTGCATCGCGGCCAGCATGCCGGTGTCGGCGCGCCAGAAGTCGCGGAAGTAGTAGTGCGCCGAGTGCTCCCCGCCGAAGACCGCGTCGGTGCGGGCCATCTCGGCCTTGATGAAGGAGTGCCCGACGCGGGTGCGCACCGGCTCGCCGCCGTGCTCCCGCACGATCTCGGGCACGGCCCGCGAGGTGATCAGGTTGTGGATGATCGTCGTCCCGCGGCCCTTGGCCAGCTCGCGGACGGCGACCAGCGCCGTGATGGCCGAGGGGCTGACCGGCTCGCCGCGTTCGTCCACCACGAACACCCGGTCGGCGTCCCCGTCGAACGCCAGGCCGATGTCGGCGCCCTCACGCACCACGGCCGCCTGCAGGTCGACGAGGTTGGCGGGGTCCAGCGGGTTCGCCTCGTGGTTGGGGAAGCTGCCGTCGAGCTCGAAGTAGAGCGGGACGACGTCCAGCGGCAGCCCCTCGAGCACCACGGGGACGGTGTGCCCGCCCATGCCGTTGCCGGCGTCGACGACGACCTTGAGCGGCCGGATGCCGGAGAGGTCGACCAGCGAGCGCAGGTGGGCGGCGTACTCCGCAAGCAGGTCGCGCTGGCCGATCGAGGCCTGCCGGTCCGGCGTCCGGTCGTAGCCGTCCCGCTCGGCCCACTCGCGGATCGTGGCCAGCCCGGACTCCTGCCCGATCGGGGCGGCCCCGGCACGGCACATCTTGATGCCGTTGTACTGCGCCGGGTTGTGGCTGGCGGTGAACATCGCGCCCGGGACGCCGAGCGAGCCGGCCGCGAAGTACAGCAGGTCGGTCGAGCCCAGCCCGGCCTCCACGACGTCCACCCCGCGGGAGAGGACCCCCTCGGCGAACGCCCGCGACAGCGGCACCGACGAGTCGCGCATGTCGTGGGCGGTGACCACGGCGCTCGCGCCGCTCTCGGTGCGCACGAACTCGGCGAAGGCGGCACCGATGCGTCGCGCGACGTCCTCGTCCCACTCGTCGGGGACCACACCGCGGACGTCGTAGGCCTTGATGATCGAGCCCAGGTCACCCACGTGTCAGCAGCCCCTCGCCGGAAGTCGCGCCCACTCCTCGGCGGGCGCCGGTCGATCCTAGAAGGAGGACCGCTCCCCCACTGCCTGCGGCGACGACCCGCTCGGGCACGGAGCGGTCCGAACTGCCGGCACGCGAGACGGCCGGCGCGTGCGTGGCGAGGCCGGCGGTACGTCCTCGGGCGGGGCGCGGGATCGGCTGCATGGCTGACACCGTGCCGGACGCGGATGACACCGGCCGATGCGTCGTCCACAGGCGCCGACCTCGTCCACAGATGCGTTTCCGCTGGTCAGTCCGTTGCGCGGTGGATAAAATCGAACGCATGTGCGATATGGCTGGCAGCGGGGACGGCGGCACGTCGTCGCCGGCCGAGGCCGCCCTGCGGGACCTCGTGGAGGGGTCGACCGCCCGCTTCGACGTCCGCCGGCCGCGGGGTCGGTGGATCGCCGAGGCGCTGCACGGCCATGGCGGTGGTGGCCTGCTCGCGGAAGCGCGCCGAGCCAAGCGCGCGAGGGAGCGGACCCGGCCGGGCGCAGAGTCGCCGGTCGAGGCGGCTCCCGAGATGCACGAGGCCCCAGCCGACGGGCCGTCGACGCCGGCGGATGCGCGGGCCCGGCTGCTGGACGAGGGTGCGGGGTGGCTGGACGCGGCGGCGGAGTTCGAGCGGGGGCTGGCGCAGTTGGCCGGGGCCCGGGCGCGGGCGTTGGCGGCGTTCGCGCGGTGCCGGCCGGTGTCGTGGGACCGGCAGCCCGGGGAACGGGGTGCGGCGTCGGCGGCGTCGCGGGCGGCGCGCCCTGCGGCGCTGACGCCGGTGAGTGAGTGGGCCGCCGACGAGGTGGCCGTGCGGCTGCGGATGGCGGGATCCACCGCCTCGGGGCTGTTGGCGGAGTCGGTGGAGCTGGTCGAGCAGTTGCCGGGCACGTTGGCGGCGCTGGAGACCAAGGACATGTCCTGGGCCCAGGCGCGGGCGTTGGTGGAGTTGCTGCGGCCGGTGGCGGTGGGCGAGAAGGCGGCGGCGGAGGCGCGGGTGCTGCCGCGGGCGGCGGGGCAGACGGTGGCCCAGTTGCGGGAGTGCACCCGGCGGGCGATCGCCCGGATCGATACCGAGGCGGCGCTGCGCCGGCTCACCGCGGCGATCCAGGGCCGGAAGGTGACCCGGCAGGCCGGGCAGGACGGGATGGCGGTGCTGACCGCGTGGCTGCCGGCGCCGGTGGCGCGGCCTGTGCGGAGGGGCTTCGCGCTCACGCCCAGGCGTGCGCGGTCGATGCCCAGGGGCGGCCGGATCCGCGCAGCCTGGACCAGCGGATGGCCGACTACCTGGCCGATCTGATCCTGCGTCCGGACGCTGCCGGCCGGTCCCCGGTGCGGGTGCTGCTCACCTTGATCGCCTCGGTCGGCACGCTGACCGGAACCGGTCCCGACGCCGATGAGCCTGGGGAGCTCGACGGGGAGACCGTGCCTGCGGCGCTGGTCCGCGAACTGGCCCACACCCTCGGCCTGCTACCCCGACCGGCCACCCCGGCCGACGACACCGGCGCAGAGGACACCGGCGCCACCGCCACCGACGCCGAGGGCGCCGACACCGACGCCACTGACACCGAGGGCGCCGACACTGACGCCGAGGCCGTCGCCGTCGAGAGCACCGGGGGCGGCAGCATCGAGGTCGTGGGCACCGGCGCTGAGTGCGCCGGCGTCGAGGGCACGGAGGTCGCCGCGGTCCTGGACGGTGCCGGCGAGGGCGGCGAGGCGCTCGATGACGACGGCGCACAGTCGGGTCGCTGGCGGCGCTGTTGGAGCTGCGCCGGCTGTCCGACACCGGGCTGGCCGAGCGACCCCGGATCGCCGTCGTCGACGCCCTCACCGGATGCCTGCTCGCGCTCACCGACAGCATCCAGATCCGCGCCGCCGTCGGTGACGGCACCGGCCTGGGGCCCCCGCCGGAGACCGACGGCTACCGACCCTCCGCCCCGCTGGACCGCTTCGTCCGGCTCCGCGACCGACGCTGCCGCTTCCCCGGCTGCCGGGCCCGCGCCCGCCGCAGCGACCTGGACCACCGCACCCCCCACCCGCTGGGCCCGACCTCCCACCACGACCTCGAGAGCCTGTGCGAACACCACCACCGGTTGTCCCACCAGGCTCCGGGCTGGCAGCTGAGCGGCTCGGGCGACGGCGGGCTGGTCTGGACCCTGCCCGGCGGCGCGACGCTCACCACCGTCCCGCCCCGCTTCGGCGCCGACGACGGCCGTCAACCCGCCACCACCGGCAGGAACCGGACAGCGAGCAGCTCAGACACCGAGGACGTCGACTGGCGCCGGCTCACCCCCGACCAGCGCCGCGAGCAGATGCGACTGCGCATCTGCGGACGCCCTCCCCGACCAGGCGACCGACCCGCGCCCTTCTGACCGCTCCACCCGCCAGGTGTCCAGGCCGAGCCCGAGTGGAGCGGTCAGCCGGGGTGGCCGAGTCGCCCTTCCGGCGAGGTCGGGCGACGGCGCGAGGCACGTGCGCTCCCCGGCGAAGGCTCCGCGGGACCCGGGCGGGACGGGGCGCGGCGAGTCGGGCCGGGCGCCGGGGGGGGACGAGCGCGGTGCAGGCAGCACAGGGCAGGGCGCGGCACAGCCGCTCGCCCGCCGGCCTCAGCTGAGGTCGGGCAGCACCCGGAGGTGGCCGCGGCGCGTGCCACGGCCGTCGTCGGCAGGGTCGCGGGGCGGCTCGGGACGCGCGGCCTCGCGCACGGCGTCGGCCAGTGCCAGCAGGTCGTCCCCGGTCGGGCCGACGTCGTCGACGTCGATCTCGTGCCGGACGACCTCCCAGCCGCGCGGCACGGTCAGCCGCTCGGCGTGGAACTCGCAGAGGTCGTAGCTGTGCGGCTCCGAGAACGTCGCCAACGGACCGACGACGGCGGTCGACTCCGCGTAGACGTAGGTCAGGGTCGCCGCTGCCGGTTGCGCGCAACCGCTGCGCGAGCAGCGACGTGACTGCCTCACCACCGGTTCCTCACGGGCCTGACAGTAGACGCGCGACGGCGGGGATGGGAGCAGGCGCACCGGGTTTCTCCGGTGACGGGAGCAGGAGCCACATCCTGCACGATGGACCCCATGGGCACCGACAGCGACCCGGTCCTGGTCCTGGGCGGCCGGAGCGAGATCGGGCTGGCCGTCGCGCAGCGGCTGGTGGCGGCCGGTTCCCGGCGCGTCGTGCTGGCCGCCCGGCGCGCCGACGCCCTCGCCGAGGAGGTCCGGCTGCTCCGCGAGGCGGGGGCCACCGAGGTGCACTGCGTCGAGTTCGACGCCGACGACCTCGCCGGCCACGAGCGCCTCCTGGCGGAGGTCGAGCAACGGCACGGTCTGCCCGGCACCACGCTGGTGGCGTTCGGCGTCCTGGGCGACCAGGCCGCCGCTGAGCGGGACCCGGCCGCCGCCGTGGCCGTGGTGCACACCGACTACGTCGCCCAGGTCCACCTGCTCACCCTGCTGGCCCGGCGGTACCGGGAGGCGGGCGGGGGCCGGCTCGTCGTCTTCTCGTCCGTCGCCGGGGTGCGGGTGCGCCGGGCCAACTACGTCTACGGCTCGGCGAAGGCCGGGCTCGACGGCTTCGCCAGCGGCCTCACCGACGCGCTCGCCGGTACGGGGGTGCGGCTGCTGCTGGTCCGCCCCGGTTTCGTGGTCGGCCGGATGACCGCCGGGATGTCGCCGGCCCCGCTGTCCAGCACGCCGGACACCGTCGCCGACGCGGTGGTCTCGGCGTTGGCCCGCGACCGCGAGGTGGTCTGGGTGCCGGGCTCGCTGCGCTGGCTGTCGGCGTTGATGCGGGTCACGCCCCGCGTGCTGTGGCGCCGGCTGCCCCGCTGAGTCGTACCCTCCTGTCGCCATGACCCGACCTCCCCGCCGACCGTCGCGGTCCCGCCGGGACCGGCACGGCCGCGGGCTCCGCGGACGGCTGGTCCCCGGCGAGGTCCCCCTGTCCCGCAGCCGCGCCGAGCAGTTCGACGACCTCGTGCTCGACGCCGTCGAGGACCTGGAGCGCCGCTGGGAGCGCGAGCTGGCCGGCGTCGAGTTCGCCGTCGAGGACGTGCCCTGGGTCGAGCACACCAGCCCCGACGAGGTCGTCCTCGACGCCGACGTCCTCGACGACGGCAGCGTCCCGCTCGCCCGCGTGCTGCCCGCCCACCGCGACGGCGGCCGTGAGGTGCCGGCCCGGATCGTCGTCTACCGGCGGCCGCTCGAGATCCGGGCACACGACCGCGACGACCTCGCCGACCTGGTCCGCGACGTCGTGGTCGACCAGGTCGCCGTGCTCCTGGGCCGCGACCCGGAGGAGATCGACCCCACCGGCTGAGTCAGCCGGCGACCGGGCTGCCCAGCTCGGCCGCCCGGGACCGCGCCTCGCTCAGCCGCGCACGTGCGGCGGCGAGGTCGGGCTCCCCCGCCCGGCCGGTGCCGGTCACCCGCCCGACGAGCTGCTCCAGCGCGACCGCGTGCCACAGCAGGCCGACGTCCGGCCCCTCCCAGCCGGCGGTGCGGTCGAGCACCGTGTCGGCGATCTGCTCCCGGTCCTCCGCGTCGGGCGTGGAGGCCCACAGCGTCAGCAGGTCCCGGTGCCGCGGCGCCGCGCGGACCCCCGTCCACTCCAGCACGACCAGCCCACCCTCGGTGTCGAGGACGGCGTTGGCCGCGCGGAAGTCCCCGTGGGTGACCTCCGACAGCGGCAGCTGGGCGGCGGCGGCCCGGACGGCGCGGAGCTCCCCCAGCCGCACCCCGGCCCGCACCAGCCGCCCCGCGTCCTGCACCGTCCCGCGGACCCGGCCCAGGCCGCGGCCGGCCGGCGGCTGCCACGGCGCCCCGGGTGGCGCCGGCAGCGGTGCGATCCGGACGGCGGCGTCGACCGCCGCCGCCGTCCACCGCGGACCCCCCGACGGCGCCGGGTGCAGCCGCCGGGAGAGCAGCCAGCGGCCGTCGTCGGCCGCGGCCAGCACCTCCGGGACGCCGATGCCCCGCTCCTCGGCCCAGCGCCGCCCCCGCAGCTCGGCGCGCAGCCGGCGCCGTCCGCTCTCGGTGACCGCGAGGTCGAGGACCCGGTCGGGCAGCACCCCGGTCACCGTGCCCAGCCCCGCGCTGTGGTCGGCGACGGACGTCGGCGACGAGCCCACACCCAGCTCGCCGAGCAGCGCCTCGAGCCGCTCGCGCAGGGCGCCCTCGGCGGCGCCGGACCCGTTCGCGACCATGCCCCGGATCGTCGCAGCCACCCCGGGGCCCCGCTCGCAGAGCCGCGGCGGGCGGGGCCGGACGGCGCCCCTGCGATGCTGGGCGGCGATGGACGCCGCCGTGGCAGGAGTGCTGGGGGCCGTCCTGCTCGTCCTCGCCGGGCTGCTCGCCCTCCCGCTCGCGCTGCGGCGCCCCCGGCCGACGGACCCGGCGCCGGCCGCGCCCGTCTCCGGTGCGCGGCCGCCCGCCTTCCCGGACGACGACCTGCCCGCGTTCCGGGCGGCGCCGCCGGGGACCCCCGGCGCCGCCCCACCGGAGCGCCGGCCGGCCCGGGTCCGCATGGCGCCCCCCGTCAGCGGTGCCGACGACGGGGATCGGGCCGCGGCGCGGGTGCTCGTCGCCCTGGCCGCCGCCGCGCTGGCGCTGGTGGCGGTCCTCGCGCTGCTGGCCGGCGCCGAGTCCGGCACGGACGACGGGGCTGACCCACCGGCCGGCCCCACCGCGGGGGCCGCGCCCGCGTCGTCCGAACGGCCCGTGCCGCCGCTGCCCGCGGTGCCGGCCACCCCTCTGTCCGGCGCCCCCGGGGCCGGCGCGCTGGCGATGCTGTCGGTCCCGCTGGACGACGACGGCTGGGCGGCCCGGCTCGCCTTCGCGCCGCTGGTCCTCGAGCCCCGGGCGGTGGGGGCCACCGTCGCCGTCCCGGCGGTCGGCGTGACCCGCCGGGCCGACGGCACGGCACTGGCGCACGTGCGGCTGCCCACCTGGAACTGCCTGGCCGCCGAGGCGCCGCCGGACCCGGCCGCCGCCGGCTGCGCCCCCGGCCCGGTCGAGTACGCCGACCTGCCCTCCCCCGCCCTGCAGAGCACCGTCGAGGAGGGCCGGCTGCGGCTGACCGGCCGCTTCCCCACCTACACCCGGCCGGCCGGCGGCGCGCCGGTCTACACGGGCCGGGTCTACGAGCTCACCGTGACGGTGTCCGCACGGGGGCGGGACGACGGCCGGAGCGGGTGGGCACCGGCCGAGGGCACGCTGTTCCTCGGGCTGACCCGCGCGGAGTCGGTCGACGACCCGGCGCTCAGCGCGGTGCGACGGGGCGGCTGAGCCACCCGGCGGCCAGCCGCAGGGAGGTGCTGGGCGCCCCCATCTCCCGGCCGACCGCCGCCGGGTCGCCGCAGGAGACCCACGGCTGCCGGTCCGCGCCGTCGACGAGGGTCAGCAGGACCGCCCGCGGGGAGCCGTCCCCGGGCACGACCGCCACCTCGACCTGGCCGATGGCCGCGTGCAGCCGGGCGGCGGCGCGCAGCAGGAGGCGCCGGGCGGGGTCGGGTTGGGCGGCGAGCAGGGCGGGCAGCCACCGCTCGACCTCCCGCGGCTCCCGGCTGCGCAGAGCCGGTCCGCCCAGCGCGTCCAGCCGGTCGACCAGCCGGGTCGTCCGGGTCGTGGCGAAGGCGGCGTCGGCGCGCAGCCCGCCGAGGGCGCGCAGGGTCGGGTCGCCCATCGGCAGGCCGGTCAGCGCCAGCGTCCACGGGGTCCGCCGGCCGGCGGTGAGGGACATGACGCCGGCGGCGAGCCGGGCGGCCACGTCGTCGTCCCGGGCCAGCAGCCGGGCGGGCGGCCGGCCCGGCGGCAGCGGACCGGCGGCGTCCCCCAGCAGCGCGATCTCGCAGCCGGCGCCGCGGCGCCGGAGGGTGAGCAGCGCGAGCCCGTCGGGCCGGGCGCCGGGGACGCGCTCCACCACCACCGCGACGGGCCGGCCGGCGCCGGGCCGCACGTTGAGGACCGCGGTCAGCCAGGGACCCCGCGCCGGGACCGGCGCGCGCAGCGCACCCATGAGGGGCGCGGCCGCCCTCAGCTCCCGGACGACGTGCTCACGGCCGGTCACCACCCGCGTCTGCACGGGCCACATACGACCACAGCCGCCGATGCGGATCGCATCGACGGCTGTGCGCGGCCCCCCGCAGAGGCCCACCGCGAGCGGGCGAGCGGTGGGGGCGAGGGGGTCCTTCGACCTCGTTCAGACGGCGCGGCGGCGCAGGCGGCGGCGCTCCCGCTCGGACAGCCCGCCCCAGATGCCGAAGCGCTCGTCGTTGGCCAGCGCGTACTCCAGGCACTCCGCCTTGACCTCGCAGCCGGTGCAGATCTTCTTCGCCTCGCGCGTCGAGCCGCCCTTCTCGGGGAAGAACGCCTCGGGGTCGGTCTCGGCGCACAGCGCGCGCTCCTGCCACGACTGGGCGTCCTCCTCCCCCAGGCCCAGCAGGCTCCCGAAGGCGGGAGTCGAGGCGACGGTGCCCCGGTCGGCCGACCGCTCAGACGCGCTCACGTAGTCGCTCAACCACGACACCTCTGCCATGACGATGCGTCCCCTCTCGCTCTCGTCCCGAGGCGGAACCGGCGGGACGTTCCCGGGCTCCGACCTCGATGACACCGCGGGAATTACACGCGTGTCGTTGGGTGACCGTCAACTTCGCATGGTGTAACCAAATGACCACAGGAGTCCCACCAGTCACAGATCCTTCGTCAGTTCTCGTCCCGCGCCACGACACGCCGGGCGAAAAGGCGACAAGTGCCCATGAGGCACGATGACTTTCGTGGAGATCGTCGTTCTCGCCGGAGGCATCGGGGGCGCCCGCTTCCTCACCGGACTCAAGGACGTCACGCGGGGGTCACGGATCACCGCCGTGGTCAACACCGGCGACGACGTGACGCTGCACGGGATGCGCATCTGCCCCGACCTCGACACGGTCATGTACACCCTCGGCGGCGGCATCGACCCCGAGCGCGGCTGGGGGCTGGCCGGCGAGACGTGGCGGGTCAGGGAGGAGCTGGCCGCCTACGGCGCCGAGCCGACCTGGTTCGGCCTGGGCGACCGCGACCTGGCCACGCACCTCATCCGCACCCGCATGCTCGACGCCGGCTACCCGCTGTCGCAGGTCACCGCGGCGCTCGCGGACCGCTGGCAGCCGGGCATCGAGCTGCTGCCGATGAGCGACCAGCGGGTGGAGACCCACGTCCTGGTCACCGACCCCGAGACCGGGCGCCCGGCGGCGATCCACTTCCAGGAGTGGTGGGTCCGCCACCGCGCGGAGCTACCGGCCACCGGCTTCGTGCAGGTGGGGGTGGACGCCGCCCGCCCCGCCCCCGGTGTGGCCGAGGCCTTCGCCCGGGCCGACGCGGTGCTGCTGGCGCCGTCCAACCCGGTGGTGTCGATCGGCACCGTGCTCGGGGTCCCCGGCCTGCGCGACGCGCTGCTCGCCACCCCGGGGAAGGTGGTCGGTGTCTCTCCCATCGTCGGCGGCGGTCCGGTGCGCGGCATGGCCGACAGGTGCCTGCCGGTTGTCGGTGTCGAGGTCAGCGCCGAGGGCGTCGGCCGGCACTACGGGGCGCGCGCCGACGGCGGCCTGCTCGACGCCTGGCTGGTCGCACCCGGCGACGCCGCCGACGTCCCCGGGGTCGACGTGCGGCAGGTCCCGCTGCTGATGTCCGACCCGGACGCCACCGCGGCGCTGGCCCGCGCCGCCCTGGACGCCGCCGGTGTCTGACGTCGGACCCCGTCCTCCCCGCCCCTCGCAGGCTCGGGGCGGGTTCCTGGACGGGGCGCTGACGGTCCTGCCCGTCCCCGGGCTGCCCGAGTTCTCCCCCGGCGACGACCTGGGCGCGGCGATCGCCGCCGCCGCGCCGTGGCTGGCCGACGGCGACGTCGTCGTCGTCACCTCCAAGGTCGTGGCCAAGGTCGAGGGCCGGCTGGTCCCGGTGGCCCCCGGCGAGGACCGCGAGGCCGCCCGGCAGCGGGCGATCGACGGCGAGACCGTGCGCGTGGTCGCCCGCCGCGGCCCGCTGCGCATCGTGGAGACCCGGCACGGCTGGGTGGTGGCCGCCGCCGGCATCGACGCCTCCAACGTCGCCGGCGATGCCCTGGTGCTCCTGCCCGAGGACGCCGACGCCTCCGCCCGCGCCCTGCGCGCCCGCCTCGCCGACCTGCTCGGGGTCGACGTGGCCGTCATCGTCAGTGACACCTTCGGCCGCACCTGGCGGGAGGGCCTGACCGACGTCGCCGTGGGCGCCGCCGGCATCGCCGCCCTCACCGACCTCCGCGGCGCCGTCGACGCGCACGGCAACCGGCTGGAGACCACCCAGGTGGCGGTCGTGGACGAGCTCGCCGCCGCCGCCGACCTGGTCAAGGGCAAGCTCGCCGGGCTGCCGGTCGCGGTCGTCCGCGGCTGGCCGGCCGACCGGCCGGAGACCGACACCGGCACCCGCCCGCTCGTGCGCCTGGGCGCCGGCGACCTGTTCCGCTACGGCACCCGCGACCTGGTGGCCAGCCGCGTCCCCGCCGGCTCGATCGTGCCGCGCCCGGGCCACCTCGACGCGGTCGCCGAGGCCTTCCGCGCCGCCGTCGCCGCGCTGCCGGAGTTCCCGGTGGTGCTGCGCTACGGCGGGGAGGACGACGGCGTGGTCGACGTCCACCTCCCCGAGCGGGCCACCGTGGGCGCCGCGCTCAACCTCGGCGCGGTGCTCGGCGCGGTGCTCGTGCAGCTGCACGCCGAGGGCTGGGCCACCCGCTGGGAGCCGGTCGCCACCGCCGGCGGCACCTCACTCGTCGGGAGGTTGTGGCTCGGCTCGGAGCACGCCTGAGCTGGGCGGACTCGGTAACGTCCCCGCCCATGCGCGGGATCATCCTGGCCGGGGGGACGGGCAGCCGCCTCTTCCCCATCACGCAGGCCGTGAGCAAGCAGCTCATGCCGGTCTACGACAAGCCGATGGTGTACTACCCGCTGTCGACGCTGATGATGGCCGGCGTGCGCGAGGTGCTGGTGATCACCACCCCCGGCGACCAGGCCGCCTTCCGCGCGCTGCTGGGCGACGGCAGCCGGCTGGGCATGCGGATCGACTACGCCGTCCAGGAGCGCCCCGAGGGGCTGGCCCAGGCCTTCCTCATCGGCGCGGACTTCGTCGGGGACTCCTCCGTGGCGCTGGTCCTGGGCGACAACATCTTCTACGGCGCGGGCCTGGGCACCGCGCTCGGCCGGCTCCCCGACCCCGACGGCGGGCACGTGTTCGCCTACCACGTGGCCAACCCGGCCGAGTACGGCGTCGTGGAGTTCGACCGCGAGGGCAGGGTCCTCTCCATCGAGGAGAAGCCCGCCGTCCCGAAGAGCTCCTACGCCGTGCCGGGGCTGTACTTCTACGAGTCGTCGGTGGTCGAGATCGCCCGCGGCATCACGCCCAGCGCCCGCGGCGAGCTGGAGATCACCGCCGTCAACGAGCACTACCTGCGGCAGGGCCGGCTGACGGTCACCGTCCTGGACCGCGGGACCGCGTGGCTGGACACCGGGACCTTCGCCTCCCTGCGCCAGGCCACCGAGTTCGTCTCCGTCGTCGAGGAGCGCCAGGGCCTCAAGATCGGCTGCATCGAGGAGGTCGCCTGGCGCCAGGGCTGGCTGTCCGACGACGAGCTGCAGGCGATCGCCGAGCCGCTGGCCAAGAGCGGCTACGGCGCCTACCTGCTGGGCCTGCTCGCCGAGCAGCGCTAGCTCGGCCACCCGTCAGGGGCCCGCGCCGAGCATGCGAGGCGTGGGGGAAGGGTGCTCCCTACCGCGAGCGGTGGTCGGTCGGGGCGTTCCGCGGGCCGAACCGGGGCGCGCGGGCGACCCCGTTGACCAGCAGCAGCCGCACCACCCGGTGCCGCTGACCCCGCCAGGGCTCCAGCAGCGCCATCATCGCGTCGTCGTCGGTGCGGGCGGCGCCGGTCAACGCGAAGCCGACCTGGTTCTTCAGGTGGTAGTCGCCGTAGCTGACGGTGTCCGGGCAGCCGAACACCCGCTGCACCACCTCGGCCGCCGTCCACACGCCGATGCCCGGCACCGTCTTCAGCCGGCGCTGCAGGTCGGCGGAGTCGAGCGCCTCCGGCGGCTCCATCCGCGCCGCCACCGAGGTGACCGCGCGCAGCGCGCGGCGGCGGGCGCCGTCCAGCCCGCAGCGGTGCCACTCCCAGTCGGTCACCTCGAGCAGCCGCCGCGGGGACGGCGGCACCCGCATCCCCTCCGGCGCCGGGCCGGGTGCGGGCTCGCCGGCCAGCCGCAGCAGCGCCCGCCAGACCCGGTGCGCCTCGGTGGTGGTCACCTTCTGCTCCAGGACGGCCGGGACGAGGCAGTCCCAGGTGCGCTCGGTCCGGCCGAGCCGCAGCCACGGCGTGGTGCGCTGCAGCCGGGAGACCAGCGGGTGGCCGGCGCAGTCGAGCGCGGTCGGGTCGTCGTCGGCGCCCAGCCACTGCGGCACCCGGCTGCCGGCCCAGGCCGCGCCCGGCCCCCAGGCGGCGACACGCACCTCGCCGCCCACCTGCGTGATCCGCACGGTCGCCGGGCCGCAGGGGGTGGTGGTCACCCGCCAGGTGCCGTCGGTCTCGAAGCGCAGGGTCGGGTCGCCCTTCCCGCGCAGGTGCACCGAGAGCGTGCGGCGGACGTCGAGCGGCCAGTCCGGCCGGAACGACGACTCGAAGGCCGGCGCGGTCGGGCTCGGGGTCGGGGTGCTCGGGGTGAGGGTGGTGCTCAGGGCGTGCTCCGGGGTGCAGGGGAAGCGGTGCTCGCCTCGCCGGTGTGTCGGCCGCAGGGTGCGTCAGCGGGTCAGCGCGGCGCCATGCGGAGGGCGCCGTCCATGCGGATGACCTCCCCGTTCAGGTAGCCGTGCTGCACGATCGCCAGGGCCAGTTCGGCGAAGTCGTCGGGCCGGCCCAGCCGCCGCGGGAACGGGATGCCGGCCGCCAGCGCCGTGCGGGCCTCCTCGGGGAGGCTGCCCAGCAGCGGCGTGTCGACCAGACCGGGGGCGATGGTGCAGACCCGGACGCCGACGCTGGACAGGTCCCGCGCCGCCGGCAGGGTCAGGCCCACGATGCCACCCTTGGACGCCGCGTAGGCGATCTGGCCGATCTGCCCGTCGTAGGCCGCGATCGAGGCGGTGTTGACGACGACGCCGCGCTCGCCGTCCTCCCCGGGCTCGGTCCGCGCCATCGCGGCGGCGGCCAGCCGCAGCACGTTGAACGTGCCGACCAGGTTGACCATCACCGTCTTCGTGAACTGCGGCAGCCCGTGCGGGGAGCCGTCGCGGTTCACCGTGCGCTCGGCCCAGCCGATGCCGGCGCAGTTGACGGCGACGCGCAGCGGGCGGTCCTTGCCGGTGGCCTCCGCGATCGCGGCCTCGACGCTGGCCTCGTCGGTGACGTCGGTGCGCACGAACGTCGTGTGCCCGCCCAGCTCGGCGGCCAGCGCCTCCCCGGCCTCGGCGTTCAGGTCGAGGATCGTGACCGCGGCACCCCGCCCGGCCAGCGCGCGGACGGTGGCGGCACCGAGGCCCGAGGCCCCTCCGGAGACGACGGCGGCGACCTCGAAGCTCTTCATGCCCCGAGGCTAGCCACCGCGGTCAGCCGAAGCGGGAGCCGTGCCTCGCCTCGACCTCGGCCAGCAGCTGCTTCACCCGCTCGGCCTCGCCGACCGGGCAGACCATCGTGACGTCGGCGGTGTGCACCACCACGCTGTCGCGGACGCCGACCAGGGCGACCAGGTGCTCCGGGTCGTCGCTGAAGACGATGTTGCCCGCGGAGTCGAGGGTGACCGCCAGCCCGCGGACGGCGTTGCCCCCCACCGTCTCGAGCGTCTGCGCCAGCGCCGGCCACGAGCCGACGTCCAGCCAGTCGACGTCGAGATCCGCGACGAGCACCCGCCCCGGCTCCCGGGCCGCGGGCTCCAGGACGGCGTAGTCGACGCTGATCTTCGGGAGGGTCGGGAAGACCTCGCCGAGGACGGCGTCCCGCTCGGGACCGGGGGGCGCGGCGACGATCCGCGCCAGCCCCTCGGCGCTCTCGGGCAGGTGGTCGGCGAGCGCGTCGAGCACCGTGCGCGCGCGCCAGACGAACATGCCGGAGTTCCACAGGTACTCGCCCGAGGCCAGGTAGCCCTCGGCGGTGGCCCGGTCCGGCTTCTCCACGAACTCCGCGGCCTCGGCGACGCCGGGCACCTCGGTCGGCCCGCCGCGGCGCACGTACCCGAAGCCGGTGGCCGGCGAGGTGGGCCGGATGCCGAGGGTGACCAGCGAGCGGGGCCGGGCGGCGAGCGCGTCGTACGCGGTGCGCAGGACCTCGGCGAACCGCTCGACCGGGCGGATCACGTGGTCGGCGCTGACCACCGCGAGCTCGGCGTCGGGGTCGGCGTCGGCGACCAGCGCCGCGGTGAGCCCGACGGCGTTGGCGGTGTCGCGGGCCACGGGCTCGAGCACCAGCCGGTCGGCCCGCAGCCGCGGCAGCGCGGCGCGCACCTGCCCGCCGTAGCGCGCGGCGGTGCAGACCCAGATCCGCTCGGCGGGCAGCACCGCCTCGAGCCGGGTGAACGCCTCGGCCAGCAGGCTGTGCGCCCCGCCGCCGGGCTCGCCGACGACGTCGAGCAGCTGCTTGGGCCGCTCGGCGCGCGACAACGGCCACAGCCGGGTGCCCGAGCCGCCGGCCATGACGACCGCGTGCCTCACCGGGCGGCTCCCCCGCGCGCGCCGCGGCCCGGACGGGCCAGCTTCGCCGCACCCGGCACGCGCGCCGCGCGGCCCACGCCCTCCGCGCGGCGCTGGAACGGCGCTCCGGCGGCGACCCTGCCGCTGACGTAGGAGACGAGCATCCGGGCACCGAGCCCGGCCCGCAGCGCCGCCCGCAACGGGGCGTTGCGCCGGCCGGGGTGCTGGTGGGAGAGGTAGCGCAGGGCGCTGGTGTGGTGCACCCGCGCCATGCGGTGCGGCTCGCGGCCGGTGGCGTGCCCGCCCTCGTGGACGACGACGGCCGAGGGCACGTAGACGTGCAGCCAGCCGCGGCGGCCCAGCCGCTCGGCGAGGTCGACGTCCTCGAAGTACATGAAGTAGCCGGGGTCGAACCCGCCGACCGACCAGAACGCGGCCAGGTCGACCAGCAGGCAGGAGCCCGACAGCCAGCCGGCCGGCCGCTCCCGCGGCGCCTCGCGCTCGCGCCGGTAGCGGGCGGTCCACGGGTTGCCCGGCCAGGCCCAGCCGAGCGCGGCGTGCCCGATGCCGGTCGACAGCCGGGGCAGGTCGCGGGCCGACGGGTAGAGCTGGCCCTCCGGCGTGCGGATGGCCGGGCCCAGGGTGGCCGCACGCGGCCAGCGCTCCGCAGCGGCGAGCAGCTCGTCGACCGAGCCGGGTTCGAACCGGACGTCGGGGTTGGCGACCAGCGCGTACCCGTCGGTCTGCCCGGCCAGGCCGGCGTTGACCGCCGCGCCGTAGCCGACGTTGCCGCCGGTGCGCAGGAGCCGGACGTGCGGGTGGGCGGCCGCGGCGGCCTCGGGCGCGCCGTCGGTGGACCCGTTGTCGGCCAGCACGACCTCGGTCGGCCGGGAGGTGGCCGTGGCCAGGGACCGCACGAAGCCCTCGAGCGAGTCCCCCGGGGAGTAGGTCACCGCGACGACGCGCAGCGGGGGGCCGCTCGGAGCCTTGTGCACGGACACGAACGTAGCGGTACCGCCCCCGGCGCCCGGTGCCGGCGGCGGTCAGCGGCCGGTCGGCGGCGGGCCCGGGCCGCCGCGGGTCGGGCCCGGGCGAGCGTGTTAGACAGGGCCTCGTCAGCCGCAGCCGCGGGCCCGATCGGCGCCGTGGCCCCCAGGCCGAGGGTGGATATGTCGACACGGACGCCGGACCACACACCACCGCCCGGGGGACCCCGGCCGGGGGTCCCCGTCGACGGCGCCCCGGCCGAGACCGCGACCGACGGCGGGACCGACGGCGGTACCGACGGCCCGGCCCCCCGCTCCCGCCGGCCACCGGCACGGGCCGTGACCCTCGCCCCGTGGGTGCTGGTGCCGGCCGTCCTCGCGCTGGTCCAGCTCGCGCTGCCGGCGGCTGGAGACCTGCGCTCGCAGTACCAGGGCGCAGCCGTGGCCCTGGTCGTCGCGCCGCTGCTGGGGTGGCTCCTCACCCGGCGCAGCAGCGGCGCCCACCACGCGGCGGCCGCTGTCGTCGCCGGACTGCTGCCCCTCCTGACGCTCGTCTCGCTGCACGGCACCGACTGGTACTTCTCCGGCCCGTACGGTGACCAGTCGTTCCGGATGGAGTACGCCACCCGGTTCGCCGACGACCTCAGCCTGGCCGACTACAGCTACCGGGACGTCCCCGCCTTCTACTCCCCCGGCTGGTTCTGGGTGGTCGGGCTGGTGTCGAAGGTCAGCGGGGCACCGGCCTGGCAGGTGTACAAGTGGGCGGCGGTCGCGACTCTCTACCTCGCGGCGGTGCTCGCCTTCGCACTCTGGCGGCGGACCTGCGGCACACGGCTGTCGGCCGCGCTGCTGGCGGCGACCGTCATCGGGCTGCCGTCGGCCGACTACGGCTGGCTGTGGAACCAGACGCTGATGTTCTCCGGCGCCTACGAGCCCTACGCCTGGCTGGTCGCACTCCCGGCCCCCGCCCTGCTCGCCTGGTTCGGGGCGGTCGGGGGCCGGTTCGACTGGCGCCGCGGCATCGCCCTCGGCCTCGCCCTCGGGGGCGCCGCCTGGCTGTACAACCTGTACGCCCTCGTCCTGGTGCTCGCCGTCCTGGTGGTGGCGGTGCTGCACCGCCGGGACCTGGGCAGGTGGCTCGAGGTGGCCCTGGCCGGCGTCACCTCCGCCGTGTCCGTCTCGCCGTGGCTCGGTCCCTTCCTCGTCGAGTGGCTGGCCGCAGGGCGGCCGGAGGCGCTGGCGACGACCTGGCTGGAGGAGGACGCCTCCTACGTGCGCCTGGTCAGCCCGACGTCGTCACCGTGGCTGGTGCTGGCCCTGGCCGGCGCCGTCGGCCTGATGGTCCTGGACACGTCGGTGCACCGGCGGCTGCGCGGCGTGCAGGCCCTCGTCGGAGCCGTGCTCGTCCTGGGCGTCGCCCAGCTGGTGCTCGGTCAGGCCGGTGGCGGCGTGCTGTTCCACCGGCTGCTCCTCGTCCTGGGCATCGGCCTGCTGGCGGCCGGGACGCTCACCCTGGCCGCCCTGTACCCGCGACTGCGTGCTCGGCCGGCGCCGGCATGGCTGCGCCCGCGGCGGCTGCTCGCCGCCGTCCTGACCGTGCTCCTCTTCGTCGGACTGACCGGGCACGCACGGGAGTGGACCCTGCGCGAGACCGACCTGCGCCGGATCGCGCTCGACACCGCGTACCCGGACGGCACCTACCCGGAGACCACACCGCAGGTCGTCATCGACGACGAGGCGGGCTTCGCGCCGGTCGACGACCTCCTGGCCGCGATCGAGCAGACGTCGCAGGCCGCGGGGCAGGACGAGCCCGGTCAGGTGCTCACCGACAACCTCGGCCTGGTCGCCACGACCCCGGTGCACGTGTACCAGCAGTGGTGGGCTCTCTACGCCAACCCGCTGGGCGACTACCCGCGGCGCCGCGAGTTCCTGGAGGGCCTGCGGGGCCTGTCGTCGGCGGAGTTCGCCGCCCGCCTGAGAGCGGAACCCGGGGCCCCCACCGTCTTCGTGCTCCGCACGACCGCCGACGACGCGGCCAGCGTGGAGTACCGGTCCACGGACTACGACGTCTCGGCCGGCGGGTCGAGCCCGTGGCCACTGCGCCTGCCCAAGGAGGTCCTGCAGGGCCCCGACTTCGTGAGCACCACGGTCGGCGACTACGTCGTGGCGTCCCTGCGCACCACCTCCTGAGCGGCCCACGGCCCCCGGGCTGAGGCTGCTGGGACGAGAGGGACGGTCCCGTCTCAAAGTCCGCGCACACGCCCGCGGGCTCCCTCGGACCACGGGCCGCGCCGGTACAGTCGCCAGGCGTGACTCCAGCTCCGCCCGACCTCGTCGTCGTCGGCTCCGGGTTCTTCGGTCTGACCGTCGCCGAGCGGGTCGCCACCCAACTCGACAAGCGCGTCCTGGTCATCGACCGACGGGACCACATCGGCGGCAACGCCTACTCGGCGCCGGAGCCGGAGACGGGGATCGAGGTGCACGTCTACGGCGCGCACCTGTTCCACACCTCCAACGAGCGGGTCTGGCAGTACGTCAACCAGTTCACCTCGTTCACCGGTTACCAGCACCGGGTCTTCACGACCTACGCCGGGCAGACCTACTCGTTCCCGATGAACCTGCTGACCCTGTGCCAGTACTTCGGGAAGAGCTTCACCCCCGACGAGGCGCGGGCGCTGGTCGCCGAGCAGGCCAGCGAGATCGACACCGCCAGCGCGAGCAACCTCGAGGAGAAGGCGATCTCGCTGATCGGCCGCCCCCTCTACGAGGCGTTCGTGCGCGGCTACACGAAGAAGCAGTGGCAGACCGAGCCCACCGAGCTGCCGGCCGCGGTCATCGCCCGGCTGCCGGTCCGCTACACCTTCGAGAACCGGTACTTCAACGACACCTACGAGGGCCTGCCGGTCGACGGGTACACCGCCTGGCTGGAGCGGATGGCCGACCACCCGAACATCGAGGTGCGGCTGTCGACGGACTTCTTCGAGGTCCGCGACCAGCTGCCGGCCGACGTCCCCACCGTCTTCACCGGCCCGATCGACAAGTACTTCGGCTACGAGGCCGGCGAGCTCGGCTGGCGCACCCTGGACTTCGAGACCGAGGTGCTGCCGATCGGCGACTTCCAGGGGACGCCGGTCATGAACTACGCCGACGAGGACGTGCCCTACACCCGGATCCACGAGTTCCGGCACTTCCACCCCGAGCGCAAGTACCCCGAGGACAAGACGGTCGTCGTCCGCGAGTACTCGCGGTTCGCCGAGTCCGGCGACGAGCCGTACTACCCGATCAACACCCCCGAGGACCGCGCGAAGCTGGAGCGCTACCGGGAGCTGGCGAAGAAGGAGGCCGCGGAGAAGCGCGTTCTCTTCGGCGGCCGGCTGGGCACCTACAAGTACCTCGACATGCACATGGCGATCGGGTCCGCGCTGAGCATGTTCGACAACCGCATCCGGCCGTTCTTCGACCAGGGCGCGTCGCTCGACGGCCGTCTGGAGGACTGACACCCATGACGACGACCGCACCTGCCTCCCCCGAGCTCGCCGCGGACCTGGACGCCGCGGACCTCGCGCCGGGGCGCGCCGTGACGCTGCTGCAGCGCGTGCTCATGCCGCGGCCGGGCGACCCGCGCAAGGTCCGCACGCTGTACCTGGACGAGGAGCGCTCGGGCGGCGTCCGCGTCGTCGGCAGGTCGACCGGCCACCTGGCCGCCGGCGACGAGGTCTCCTTCGCCACCTACTTCAACGCGTTCCCGGCCGCCTACTGGCGCCACTGGACGTCGCTGACCAGCGTGACGCTGCGGTTGAGACTGACCGGCAGCGGCCGCATCGACGTCTACCGGTCCAAGGCCGACGGCAGCATCGTCCACGTGACCGGCGCGCAGGTCACCGGCAGCGAGCGCGACGTCGAGCTCGACCTGGACCTGACCCCGTTCGTCGACGGCGGCTGGTACTGGTTCGACCTCACCGCCGACGAGGCCGTCACGGTGGTCGAGGCCGGCTGGTACGCCGACCGCGAGCCGCTGCGGCCGGGTCGCCTGGCCGTCGGCATCTGCACCTTCAACCGGCCGGTCGACTGCGTCGACGCCATCGCGACGATCGCGTCGGACCCCGTGGTCTCCGACGAGCTCTCCGCCGTCGTCGTCGCGGACCAGGGCAACAAGAAGGTGCGCGACGACGCGCGCTTCCCGGAGGTCGCCGCGCAGCTCGGCGACCGCCTGCACCTGGTCGAGCAGGGCAACCTCGGCGGCAGCGGCGGCTTCGCCCGCGCCATGCACGAGACGCTCGAGGCCACCGACGCCACGCACCTGCTGTTCCTCGACGACGACGTCCAGCTCGAGGCCGACAGCCTGCACCGCGCGCTGACCTTCAGCCGGTTCACCGACGACCCGGTCCTCGTCGGCGGCCAGATGCTGGCCCTGCAGGACCGGTCGGTGCTGCACACCATGGGCGAGGTCGTCGACCGGCACAGCTTCCTCTACCGGCCTGCGGCCTTCGGTGTCATGCAGCACGACTTCGCCGAGAACTCGCTGCGCAGCACCCGCGAGCTGCACCGCCGGGTCGACGTGGACTACAACGCGTGGTGGATGTGCCTGATCCCGCGCGAGGTCCCCGAGGCCCTGGGCCTCCCCCTCCCGCTGTTCATCAAGTGGGACGACGCCGAGTACGGCCTGCGGGCCGGGGCGGCCGGCTACCCCACGGTCACGCTGCCCGGCGCGGCGATCTGGCACCTGGCCTGGACCGACAAGGACGACGTCAGCGACTGGCAGGCGTACTTCTTCGCCCGCAACCGGCTGATCGTCGCGGCGTTGCACAGCCCGCACCCGGACGGTGGCGGGATCCCTGCCAGCAGCATCCGCGCCGACCTCAAGCACCTGCTGAAGCTCGAGTACTCGGCGGTCGCCCTGCACCTCAAGGCCTACCGGGACTTCCTGGCCGGCCCTTCGGCGGTGTTCCCGGCGCTGCCGACGGCGCTGGCGGACGTCCGCGGCCTCCAGAAGAGCTACAGCGACAGCCAGGTCATCACCGACCGGTCCGCCATCCCGAAGCCGGAGATGGGAGCGGTCGTGGCGGAGGGGATGGCCCGGCCGCCGGTTCGCAAGCTGGCGATCGCGCGCACCGCGCTCAAGGCGCTGCGCAACAACCTGCGCCCGGCCCGGCCGGCGGACGCCCCGCCGCAGCTGCAGGTGGCCGCCTCCGACGCCCAGTGGTTCCTGCTCTCCCAGCTCGACGCGGTCAGCGTCGGCACGGCGGACGGCCGCGGGGTGACCGTCCGCCGGCGGGACCCAGCGGCGTTCAAGGAGCTGGCGCGGGAGAGCGTCCGGCTCAACCTGGAGATCCGGCGCCGTTTCCCGCAGCTCGTGGAGCAGTACCGGGCGGCCTACGGGGAGCTGACCTCCGCCGAGAGCTGGCAGAGGGTCTTCGCCGGCTGAGCCCGGACGACGTACGCGTGCCCGGTACCCCGCGAGGGGCACCGGGCACGCGTACGTCCGAGGTCGGGCTCCGGCGTCAGGGGCGGGTGAACCGCTCCCGCCGCCCCTGCCGGACGAGGGACAGCCAGGTGCGCAGGCCACGCAGGTCACGGCGGCTGGCGAAGAACCAGGAGAAGCGGACCAGCTCCAGCGGGAACAGCCACCGCATCCCCGGCTGCGCCATCAGGTAGCCGCGGTTGCGGTAGGTGAAGAAGCGCTTGACCTCGTCGGCCGGGTACTGCGCCGAGAGGCGGCCTCCGGCGATCGGCACGAACTCGTCGGTTCCCTGCGGGTGCACGTAGGCCGCCGTGAGGCAGGTGCCGAACGGCAGCCCGGACCGCACGAGCCTGCGGTGGACCTCCGTCTCGTCGCCGCGGAGGAAGAGGCGGTAGTCGGGCACGCCGACGACGTCGATCGCCGAGGCCCGGAAGAGGGCGCCGTTGAAGAGCGAGGCGTACCCGGGCAGGAAGGTCACGTCGTCGAACTCCGCGAGCGTCCGGCGCCAGCGCAGCCCGCGGCGCAGCGGGAACGCCAGGCGGCCGGGGTCGTCCTCGTCCGTGACCGCGGGTGACACCTCGGCCAGACCGCGGGTGGTCGCGCACTCGAGCAGCGTGGCCAGCACGTCGCTGTCGGCCGGCCGGCCGTCGTCGTCCGCACACCACACCCAGTCCGCGCCCTGCGCCAGGGCGGTGAGCATGCCGAGCGCGAAGCCGCCGGCCCCGCCGAGGTTGTGGTGCGACGGCAGGTAGGTGGACGGGATGTCGGCGGCGGCCACCACGGCGGCCGTCTCCTCGTCGGGCCCGTTGTCGACCACGACCACGGCGTCAGGACGGCGGGTCTGCCCCGCCAGCGCGGCGAGGCTGAGGGCCAGCAGCTGCGGCCTCGCCCGGGTCACCACGACGGCCACGACCGTGTCGGGCCGCGCGGGTGCCCCGGGCGCGGGGCGGGCGGGCAGGCCGGCGGTCACACGCGGTCCCCGGCCTCGTCGAGGAAGGGGTCCCGGCCCTTGTAGGCGGTGAGGACCTCGCGCAGCTCGCCCTGCTGCTTCACCTGGCCGTGCTCCATCCAGATGGCCGACGTGCACAGCCGGCGCAGGAACTCGTCCGAGTGCGAGGCGAACACCAGCAGGCCGGCGCGCGAGACGAGCTCCTCCAGCCGGTTCTTGGCCTTCTCCAGGAACGCGGCGTCGACGGCGCCGATGCCCTCGTCGAACAGCAGGATCTCGGGGTCGATGCTGGTGACGACGCCCAGCGCCAGCCGCACGCGCATGCCGGTGGAGTAGGTGCGCAGGGGCATCGACAGGAAGTCGCCGAGCTCGGTGAAGTCGGCGATCTGGTCGACCCGGGACTCCATCTGCTTGCGGCTCATGCCGAGGAACAGCCCGCGGATCAGGATGTTCTCGTAGCCGGTGATCTCGGGGTCCATGCCGACGCCGAGGTCGAACACCGGGGCCACCCGGCCCTCGATGAGCGCCGTGCCGCGGGTGGGCTCGTAGATGCCCGACAGCAGGCGCAGCAGCGTCGACTTGCCGGCACCGTTGTGCCCGACGAGGGCGACGCGGTCACCCTCGTTGATGGTGACCGAGATGTCCCGCAGTGCCTGGATGACCGGCACCTTCCGCTGGTCGGACGAGATGTTCCCGCCGACCATGCCGAGCACCGCCTTCTTCAGCGAGCGGGTCTTGGCGTCGAAGATCGGGAACTCGACGCTCGCCTCATGGGTCTCGATGCGGACCACGTGCTGTTTCCCCTCTCGCGGCGATCAGACCCAGTAGGACACACGCGACCGGTACCGGCGCAGTGCCACCAGGGTGATCGCCCAGCCGATGGCGGCGATGACGGCGACGACGAGCCAGTGGCGCCAGATCGCGGGGTCACCCAGCATCGGCCGGCGGATGATCTCGACGAAGTGCAGGAACGGGTTGAACTCGGCGATGTGGGCGCGCTCGGCGACCGTCGGGTTCGGGCTGTTGAGGAGGTCGTCGTAGATCCAGACGACCGGTGTCAGGTAGAAGAGCAGCTGCACCAGGCTCCCGATGATCGGGTTGAGGTCGCGGAACCGGCTGGCGGCCATCCCCGCGAACAGCGCCACCCAGGCGCCGTTCAGGGCGAGCAGCAAGAAGGCCGGGAACGCCAGCAGGCTCGACCAGTGCAGGTCCTGCGGGAAGATGACCAGCATCACGACATAGACGATCAGGTTGTGCGCGAACAGCAGCGTCTGCCGCCAGATCAGCCGGTAGACGTGCACGGACTTCGGCGCCGGCAGGTGCTTGATCAGCCCCTCGTTGGCGATGAAGACGTCGGCGCCCTCGAGTATGCAGCCGGAGATGAAGGCCCAGACGATGAACCCGACGAGGATGTACGGCAGCTGCCGCTCCAGCGGGTTGCCGAACAGGCCGGCGTAGAGGATGCCGAGGGCGACGGCGATGACCGCCATGCTGATGGTGATCCAGATGGGCCCGAGGACCGAGCGCTTGTAGCGCTGCCGGATGTCCTGCCAGCCCAGATGCGCCCACAGCTCCCGCTGCCTCCACCCCTCGGTCAGGTCACGTCGGGCGAGGGTCCACGCCGAGGCGGGCGATCCGGTCACAGCCACGTCGCATGAGGCTACCCACGGATGGTGGTCGGCCCGCGCGGCGCGGGTGCCCACGGGGCTCGCGGGACCCACGGTGCGGCGGGGGCGGGACGGACCCGTCCCCCCACGCAGCAGGCAGGGGCCGCCGCGGCGCGCGTCTAACCTCCCGACCATGTCCTCGCTCCACCCGTCCCAGGACGCGCGTGCCCGCCACCGGCGGCTGCTGCTCGGGACGGCGCTGCTG
Source organism: Blastococcus sp. SYSU D00813 (assembly GCF_054050735.1). Taxonomy (NCBI): domain Bacteria; kingdom Bacillati; phylum Actinomycetota; class Actinomycetes; order Geodermatophilales; family Geodermatophilaceae; genus Blastococcus; species Blastococcus sp. SYSU D00813. The sequence goes on along the minus strand of NZ_JBJGZX010000028.1, from coordinate 5,804 downwards.
TCGCTGACCGCCTCGCTCGGCTTCGTCCTGGCCCCCGTCGAGCGACCCGAGGCGGTGTACAGCTGGCCGGGGCAGGCCGGGGACGCCACGGCCGTCGCGATCCCGCTGATGACCGAGCGCCCGACCGAGCTGACGGCCTCCGGCAGCTGCGCCGACGTCCGCGGCGCCGAGCCGGGCACGGTGCTGGTGTCCTCGACGCCGATCGACGACCTGCCGGGTGTCGCGCCGCTCCCGGGTCTGCGCATCGCGGTGGGCGACGAGGCCGGGCTGGTGGTCCGGACGGCGGACACCGAGTTCGACGAGCAGGAGCTGCCGGACTCGTGCACCTGGCAGCTGAGGTCCACGCCGTCGGGGACGACTCTCACCATCGACGGGGAGGTCGTCGAGGACCGTGTCGGCGACCTGCGGCCGTCCGTCGCCGGTGTCTTCAGCGAGCTCGACGACGTCGGGGACCTCGCCGTCGACGTCACGGCCGACACCGTCTTCCAGACGAGCCCCTCGGCGCTCAAGCGGGGACTGGGCGTGGTCGCAGTCCTGGCCCTGATCGCGACCCTCGTCCTCGTCGCGCGCGGTGACCGCGGCCGTGGCCCATCCGTGTCCCCGGCCACTGCCCCGGTGACCGGGGACCGGGCCTCTGGACGGCGGGGCATTCGCTGGCTGGCCGACGGGTTCGTGCTCGGCGTCCTCACGCTCTGGACCGTCATCGGCCCGCTCACGGTGGACGACGGCTACATCGCCGGGATCGTCCACAGCCGGGACGCCAACGGCTACATCGGCAACGTCCACCGGTGGTTCAACGCGCCCGAGGCGCCGTTCGGCTGGTTCTACGAGGTGCTGAACGCCTGGTCGCGGATCAGCGCCTCGACCACGTGGATGCGGGTGCCCTCCTCGCTGCTCGGCGTGGCGACCTGGCTCCTCCTCTCCCGAGGCCTGCTCCCCCGGTTGGGCGAGCGCTCCGGCCGCCCGTGGTACACCGCCGTGGCGGCGCTCGTGTTCCTGGTCTGGTGGCTGCCGACGAACCTCGGCCTGCGACCCGAGCCGTGGGTCGCCGCGGGCCTCGCCGCCGTGCTCGTGCTCGTCGAGCGCGCGCTGCGGCGGCAGCGCGTGCTCCCGCTCGCCGTCGCTGCGGCGATCGCCGGAGCGACGCTGGCCGTCACCCCCACCGGTGCGGTCGCCTTCCTCCCGCTCCTCGCAGCCGCGGTGCCCGTCCTCAAGCTGGCCCGACGCACGGTGGGTCTGCCCGTGATCTGGCTCGTCACCGCCGCGGCGGCCGCGTCGGCCCTGCTGCTCATGTTCGCCGACCAGAGCCTGGGCGCGGTGTTGCGCGCCAACGAGATCCGGACCGTCCTGCCCGGATCGGTGCCGTGGGACTCCGAGGCCCAGCGGTGGGCGGCCCTGCTCACCGCCGGGGACGCCCAGGGGGCTCTGGCCCGTCGCGTGCCGGTCCTCCTGACCCTGGCTGCCGTCGTCGGCATCGTGTGGCACCGGTTGTCCGGCGCCTGGGACGACGACGGCACGCGAGGCCTGGCCGACCGGCTGACCACCACCTTCGGGCTGTCCCTCGTGGTGCTGCTCTTCACGCCGACCAAGTGGACGCTGCACTTCGGCGCGCTGGCGCCGTTGGGGACGGCGCTGGTCGTCCTGGCCTGCACGGCGTTCGACCGTCGCGGAGGGCGGACAGGCGGTGCCGAGGAGGCCGCCGGACCCGCGGCCGACCATGCGGCAGAGGTCGCTCCGCGGGCCGACAGGGTCCCGGTGGGTGCGGTGACCCGGACCACCGTCGCCCTGACCGTGCTGTTGCTCCTCGGCGCCTGGGCGTACTCGGGCTGGAACCAGTGGGCCTTCGTGTCCGACCGCGGGATCCCCTGGCGGGACATCTCGCCGGAGCTCTTCGACGTCAAGTTCTCCAGCGTGCTCCTGGCCGCTGCGGGTGTCGTGGCGACGGTCGGCGCCGTGATCGTCGTCTCGGCCCGGGTCCGCGCGGCCGACGACGTCCGACTGCCCGCCGCTCGGTGGGTGCCCACCCCGGGCGTCGTGGCGGCAGCGCTCGTCGCGGCCACGGTGCTGCTGGAGGTGGGCAGCTTCGTCAAGGCCTCCTACGGACAGCGCGACACGTACACGCTCGCGGGCGATCTCGCCGCGACCGTCTCCGGGCATCCGTGTGGACTCGCGGAGGACCTCTCCGTCGAGACCGATCCCCTGACGGGTCTCCTGCCACCCGCCACCCCGGACGAGGAGCCCGACGACGGTGGTGACGCCGCCGAACGCGACGGCTTCGTCCCGGTCGAAGGAGACCGGACGCCGGTCGTCGGCCAGGACCTGACCGCCGCGGGCGTCGCGCTCCCCGGCTGGGCCGCCGAGGGGCACACCTCGTCCGACGGAACGGGCCCCGCCACACTCGTCACCGGCTGGTACGAGCTGCCCGACGGGTTCCCGACGGGCGACCTGCCGCTGGTCGTGACCACCAGTGGCAGTCGGGGTGTGGGGACCGGGCTGCAGGCAGAGTTCGGCCGTGTCACGGACGACGGCGTCGAGCTGCTCGGGGAACGGGACCTGGAGGGGCCCGGCGAGGGCGTGGGCCCGCGTGATGCCCGGCTCGACCCGGTCGTCGTGCCGGCCGGCGCCGCCCTCGTCCGCCTCGTCGCCCGCGACGGGGGGGCGGCCACCGCGCTGCCCCTGGCCGTCGCCCAGCCGCGTGTGCCCAGCACGCAGCCGTTCGACCAGGTACTCCCGGCCGACGTCCCGTCGATCGTCGACTGGCCGGTGGCCTTCGTCTTCCCGTGCCAGCGACAGGCCACTCAGGTCGGCGGGACGACGGATGTGCCCGGCTGGCGGATCGCCTCGCTGGACAACGCCGGTGACATCGTCGTGAGCCAGGCGGTGGGCGGGCCCTACGCACCGGCGCGGTCCCTGGTCACGCAGGTGCAGGTCCCCGTCTACCTGGACGCTCGGCCGATGGAGCGCCCCGTCCGGCTGTTCCGGTGGGAGCCGCGGCTGGAGCTGGACGAGCCCCGGGTCAGCGTCCGGACCCGTGAGGTCTCCGCTCTCGAGGACTGACACGGAGGAGGGTCCGGACCAGCGGGAGGACCGGCTCGCGACGCCGATGGGCCACCGTGGACCGTCTCGCCCCTGCCCCGGGTGCGTGCGCCCCGGGGAGTCGTGGCCGGCTGCGGACATGCGGCTGCGGACCCTTCTCCCGGTCCCCCCGTGGTCCCGCGGTCAGCTCCGGCGTGCCACCACCGAATAGGGCCCGATGTCCTCGGTGACGAAGCCGGGTCCCGCGAACACCGCCGGGTCGAAGACGACGTCGGAGAAGGAGACGTTGGGGCTGGCCGGGAAGGTGTCCGAGCCCAGCCGCAGGTGCAGGCCGTCCTCGGCCCGGCGGAGCACGAAGGCGGTCGGGGCGCTCCACGGGCACTCGTCGAGCAGGCGGGTCAGCTCGGCGGGAGTCCGGCTGCCGGCCAGCCGTCCGATGTACTCGGCGCGCTCCGCGTAGTCCGACAGGGGGTTGGCGTAGTGCGGGGTCAGTGCCTGGAACCCCGAGTAGGGGTACAGGGACATCAGCGAGTAGTTGGTGCTGAGCACCACGGTCCCCGCGGCCGCCGGGGTCCCGGTCACCCGCTCGAGAGCGCCGGCCAGCGCGGCGCTCCACCCCTCCTCGCGCGACTCGTCGACTTCGCCGCGCGCGTCGGGACCGTCGGGGTAGGGCGTCTCGTAGGCCTCCACGACTCGGTCGTCCAGGACGTCGAGCCGCGTCGTGACCACCTGCGTGGCGGCCAGCACGGTGAGGGCCACCACGGCCACCCCCACGCCCGCGGGTCGCCAGCCGCGCGCCACTTGGACCTCCCGGGCCCGCGGCGCCACGTCGGCGAGCAGGAGGACGCCGGCGGTCGCCGACGTCAGGACGACGAGGCTCTCGAAGCGGAAGCCCAGCAGCGTCGTCCCCGCCGCGAGCGCCAGCGTGCTGGCCCCGTACCAGGCGTAGGCCAGGCCCGCGGTGACCAGCAGGGCGAGGAAGACGTCCGGCCGTCGGCCCCAGGCTGCGCCGAGCCGGGCCAGCACCGCCAGGAGCCCGGCCGCCATCAGCAGGCCCCAGGGGTCCCCCGTGAGCACCTCGGGGAGTTCCGCGGACACCTGGGGCAGGAAACGCGCAGCGACGTTGTCCCCCGTGCCCGAGGACAGCGCCTCGAGGAGGTAGGGGGTCCACACCACCAGGGCGAGCAGGACCGCAGGCACCGCCGCGGTCGCGAGGCAGCCGGCCGCCCGCCGCAGCACTGCCGTCCGCTCCTCGCCGGCGAGCACGACGGCCAGGGCCGAGAGCACCACCACCAGCAGCGCCCCGGCCGCGGCGTAGAGCGAGTAGGTGGCCGCCGCCACGCCGAGGAACGCCCCGACGAGCAGCAGCCTGCCTCGGTGCGGCCGGGCCGCGGTGACCTCGCGCCAGAACGCCACGGCCATCGCCGGGACCAGCGCCACCACCGGCCACGAGTAGGGCTCGGTCGCGGCGAGGGACACGCCGGCCACCAGCGTGACCACCGCGACCCCGACGGCGCTGCGCCATCCCACGAGCCGGCTCCACACGGCCCAGACCAGCGCCGGGGTCACGCCCATGGTGGCCAGCGCCACCGGCTTGTACGCCGCCCACGGCTCCGTGCCGGTCAGGGCTGCCAGCCGCCCGGCGGGCCAGAACCAGCCGGCCGGGTAGAACGGCGGGACGTCCGCGTAGTTGACGTCCGCCAACGAAGCGTCCGACGCCAGGCGGGTCAGGTACTGGGTGCGGAACTGCTGGTCGCTCCACAGCCCGCCGAAGTAGTAGCGGGTCCCGTGCAGCGGCCACGCGAGCACCGCGGTCGCCACCGCCGTCAGGACCGCCACGACCAGGACGGCGCGCAGCCGCGGCTCCATCCGCGGCGCGAGCACGAGGGCGCCCAGTGCGGCGACTCCGGCGACGAGCGACCAGGTGGTCACGGCCTCGGGGACGTTGCTGTCGACCGGCAGGTCGACCGCGGCCACGGCCCACTGCACGGCGAGGCAGACGGCGATCGCGACGAGGGCGAGCACCGGCAGCAGGGGCGCGGGCACGGCCGATCGCGTCGCCGGCGGCCGGGGGGCCCGGGGTACCGGCCGGTCCGCGTCGTCAGCCGACCTGGTCGCCATCGCCATCGCCACCGTCATCCTCCCCCGTCGCCGGCGCCCGTCCCGTCCCGTCGCGGGCTCCGCCCGCGGGTCCGCGGACCCGAGCATCCCAGCCCGCCCGGCCCCGACCGCGGGCGTGAGGGACCGGAGACGGCGGGTGGGACGCCCGGGAGGGCAGTGACGGACGGGCCGTCAGCGGCGGGTGACCTGCCCGGTGCTCCGGTTCTGCACGAGGGTGCCACCCTCGAAGCGCTGGGTGATCTCGGTCGGGGAGACGACCGGGTCGCCGGTCGGGTAGCCCAGCGGGCCGCGCTCCCACTGCAGGGCCTTCCAGGCGTCGCGGATGGGGCCGCTGACCGGGTGCGCGCCGGTGGTGGGCGACCAGTACACCGAGCCGTTCTGGAACACCTGGAAGCAGCCGCTGCGCACCAGCCCGCACCGCTCGGCCGCCGTCGCGTAGCCCAGCGTGCCGGCCTCGCCGCCGGTGGCGTTCCAGGCCGACAGCAGCGCGCCGCGGACGACCTGGGTCCCGGTCGCCGGGGAGGTGGAGACCACTCCGCCGGCGAACTGCTGACGGCAGCCGCCGCCGGGCAGGCCGCACACGCGGTCGGCGCTCGGGTACCCGAGGACGCCGCGTTCCCAGCCGGTCGCCTTCCACCCGTCGCGGA
>NZ_JBJGZX010000027.1:0-61673 GCF_054050735.1 Blastococcus sp. SYSU D00813 | reverse complement strand
CCCCCCCCCCCCCCCCCCCCCCCGCCCCCCCCCCCCCCCCCCCCCCCCCCCCCCCCCCCCCACACCGCTAACGGGCGCGGCGGCCGCGGCGGGCGCGCAGGTAGTCCGAGACGACGTACTCGCCCAGCCGGTCGCTGTCCGGGGTGAACACGCGCCCGCCGGCGCGCTGGGTGATGTCGTGCACGAAGTGCACCAGCGCGGGCTCGGGGTCGAGGGCGAAGACGTTGAGCGTGGCGCCGGAGCGGGCCACCTTCTCCACCTCGGCCACGGTCCGCGCGATCGTCTCCGGCATGGGCGGCCAGCAGAAGAACGGCGTCCCGTCCGGCTCCAGGTGCGCCGTCGGCTCGCCGTCGGTGACCACGAGGACCACCGGCTCCGCGTCCCGGTGCCGGGCGAGGAAGCGGCGGGCCAGCATCAGCCCGTGCTGCAGGTTGGTGCCCTGGAGGGTGTCCACCGACAGCTCGGCGAGGGTCTCCGGCCGCAGCACCTGGGCCACCGACGAGAAGCCGATGATCTGGATCGCGTCCTGCGGGAAGCGGGTGGTCACCAGCGAGTGCAGCGCCATCGCCGTCGACTTGGCCGCGCCCCACGTCCCGCGCAGCGCCATCGAGTACGAGAGGTCGACCAGCAGGGCCACCGCGGCGCCGGTGCGCCGCTCGGTCTCCACCACCTCGAAGTCCTCGACGGCGATGCGGACGGCGCGGTCGCCCCGCCCGTCCCCGGCGGTCCGGAGGACGGCGTTGCGCACGGTGCGGACGACGTCCAGCGGCTGCTCGTCGCCGAACTGCCACTCCCGGGAGGCGCCGGTCAGCTCCCCGGCGGCACCGGCGTCGGCGACGTCGTGCTCCCCGCGGCCGGTCGAGTCCAGCTGGGCGAAGACCCGCCGCAGCGCCGTCGCACCCAGCCGGCGGACCGCCTTGGGGGAGAGCTCGAGCCTGCCGTCGGAGCGGTTGAGGTAGCCCTGCCGCTCCAGCTCGCGCTCGAGCTGGCGCAGCGCGGCGAGGTCGTCGACCGCCTCGCGGCCCAGCGCCTGCTCGAGCAGCTCCTCGTCGACGTCGGCCAGCGAGGCGCCGGCGTAGCCCTGCGAGAGCTGGTTGGACAGCGCCTCGAGGTCGGCCAGCTCCGCCACGGCGCTGGTCGCGTCGCCCAGCCCGAGCGCCTGTTCGCCGTCGGGCACCTGCCCGCGCTGGCCCCACGGCAGGTCGGGGCGGGCCTGCCGCAGCGCGTCCTGCAGGTGGGCCATCTCGCTGGCCAGGCCCATGTCCTGCATGGTCTGCGCCATCAGGTCCGACAGCTCGGCCCGCTGCTCGGGGGAGAGGCCGGCCATCATCCGCTCCTGCGCCGCGGCCCGGCGGGCGAGGGAGTCGATGAGCTCGTCGACCGACTGAGGGTCGTCGGGGAAGAACTGGCCGTGCTCCTGCATGAACTGCTCGAACTGCTCGTCGGTGTCCTCGCCGCGGTTGTGCGCGTCGACGAGCCGCGAGAGGTCGGCGACCATGTCGCGGACGGCTTGCATGTCCTGCTCGGTCGCGTTCTCCAGCGCCTGCTTCATGGAGGCGAAGGAGCTGTCGAGCACCTCCCGGCGCAGCGTCTCCTGGATCTGCTCGTAGGCCTGCCGGGCCTCGTCGCTGCGCCACGGGTAGTCCTTGAGCGCCCGGACGGCGCCCGCGGTGTCCTGCGGCAGCGCGTCGAGCTCGGCCTCGGCCAGGCGCGCGGAGTCGTCCGGGTCGGGGAACAGCTCGCGGCGCTCGGCGTCCAGCGCCTTCTCCAGCAGCTCCCGGACCTCCTGCAGCGTGCCGTCCATGCGCCCGGCCTGGCGGGCCTGCCGCAGCCGGTCGCGGACGTTGCGCCGCAGGTCGTCCAGGCCGCGGCGGCCGGCCATGCCCCGCCGGAGCAGCTCGCGCAGCGCCTCCTTGACCCCGCTGCCGCCCAGGACGGAGTCGCCGATCTCGTCGACGGCGTCGCCCAGGTCGTAGGGCGGGGCGAGCGGGTCGGGCCCGCCCCGCCAGCGCCCGTACCGGTGGCCCCTCCCGGGCCGGCGGACCACGTCAGGCCCCGTACACGGTGCGGGCGCCGTCGGTGTCCTTGGCCAGCCGGCGCGTGAGGTACAGGCCCTCGAGCGCGAACTCGACCGCGGCCGCGGCCTGCTCGGCCGACTGCTCTCCCTCGGGCACGCCCAGCCGGCCCAGCAGCTCCGCCAGCCTCGGGATCGTGCCGAGCTGGCCGAGCAGAGCGGCGGCCGGCACGAGCTCCCCGGACTCGACGGTCTCGCCGCCGGTGAAGTGCTCCTGCAGGCCGGTCAGGTCCAGCCCGGCGCAGCGGGCGCGGAACGTCTGCGCGGTGGCCTGGCGCAGCAGGTGCTCCAGGACCTCCAGCTCGCGGTCGTCGTCCGGGTCGCTGCCGGCGTCGGCGAACTCGACCTTGCCCCGGCTGGCCGGGACGACGGCGGGCAGGTCGACCACCCGGGCCACCGGGCGGGTCTCCCCGGCGACGGCGGCGCGGCGGACGGCGGAGCCGGCGAGGGTCTCCAGCGCGGCGATGGCGAACCGGGCGCTGACCCCGGAGCGCTGGTCGACCGAGCTGGACTCGCGGACCAGCCGGGTGAAGCGGGCGACGATCTCCACCAGGTGCTCGGGCACCACCGGGGTGTCGAGGGTCGGCATGTCGGCGGGTGCGCCCAGGCCGCTGGTGCGTGCCTCCTGGTGCAGCAGCCGGATCTCGTCGGCGAGCTCGATCGGGTAGTGCGTGCGCACCTCGGTGCCGAAGCGGTCCTTGAGCGGCGTGATGATCCGGCCGCGGTTGGTGTAGTCCTCGGGGTTGGCGCTGGCGACCAGCAGCAGGTCCAGCGGCAGCCGCACGCGGTAGCCGCGGATCTGGATGTCGCGCTCCTCGAGCACGTTGAGCAGCGCCACCTGGATGCGCTCGGCGAGGTCGGGCAGCTCGTTGACGCTGAAGATGCCGCGGTTGGTGCGCGGCACGAGGCCGTAGTGCACCGTCTCGGGGTCGCCGAGGGTGCGGCCCTCGGCCACCTTGATCGGGTCCACGTCCCCGATCAGGTCGCCGACGCTGGTGTCGGGGGTGGCGAGCTTCTCGCCGAAGCGCTCGCTGCGGTGCAGCCAGCTGACCGGGGTGTCGTCACCGTGCTCGGCGATCTGCCGGTGGGCCCAGACCGAGATCGGGTGCAGCGGGTGCTCGTTGAGCTCGCTGCCGGCCAGCACCGGCGTCCACTCGTCGAGGAGGCCGACCAGGGTGCGGATCAGCCGGGTCTTGCCCTGGCCGCGCTCGCCGAGCAGGACGAGGTCGTGGCCGGCGATGAGCGCCCGCTCGACCTCGGGGACGACGGTGTCGTCGAACCCCACGATGCCGGGCAGGGAGGGCTCGCCGGCCGCCAGGCGCGCCAGCAGGTTGGCGCGGAGCTCGGCCTTGACGGGCTTGAAGGCGGCGCCGCTCGCGCGGAGCGCGCCGAGGGTGGTGGGGGCGGGGGGAGCGGGTGCCGTGGAGGCGGGGTCCGTCACCTCGCCAAAGGTACGACGCCGCTGGTGGTCGCGGCTACGGCCGCGCCCCCCGGCGGGCGCGGCGGGGGAGAGGATGGAGCCGTGCCCGCACCCGTCCCCCTCGTCTCCGGAGCCGACGTCGAGGCCGCCGCGGCGCTGCTGGCCGACGTCGTCCGCCGGACGCCGCTGGAGCACTCCCGCGCCCTGGCGCAGCGGGTCGGCGGCCCGGTCTGGCTCAAGGGCGAGAACCTGCAGCGGACGGGGTCGTTCAAGATCCGCGGCGCCTACACCCGCATCGCCCGGCTCACCGCGGCGGAGCGGGCCCGCGGGGTGGTCGCCGCCAGCGCCGGCAACCACGCGCAGGGCGTGGCGCTGGCCGCGCAGCTGCTCGGCGTGCGGGCCACGGTCTTCATGCCGGTGTCCGCGCCGCTGCCCAAGGTGTCGGCGACCCGCGGCTACGGAGCCACGGTCGAGCTCACCGGCGCGACGCTGACCGAGGCGCTGGCCGCCGCCGTCGGGCACGCCGCCGCCACCGACGCGGTGTTCGTGCACCCCTTCGACCACCCCGACGTGATCGCCGGCCAGGGCACCGTCGGCCTCGAGGTGCTCGAGCAGTGCCCCGCCGTCAACACGGTCGTCGTCCCGGCCGGGGGCGGCGGCCTGGTGTCCGGCACGGCCGCCGCCGTGCGTGCGGTGCGCCCCGACGTGCGGCTGGTGGCGGTGCAGGCCGAGGGCGCCGCGGCCCTGCCCGGCTCGCTGGCCGCCGGCCGGCCGGTCCCGCTCGTGGCCCCCGCGACGATGGCCGACGGCATCGCGGTGGGCGCGCCGGGGGAGCTCACCCTGGCCCACGTGCGGGAGCTGGTGGACGACGTCGTCACGGTGTCCGAGGAGGACCTCTCGCGGGCGCTGCTCTTCTGCCTGGAGCGGGCCAAGCTCGTCGTCGAGCCGGCCGGGGTCGCCGCCGTGGCCGCCCTGCTGGCCGACCCGGCCGCCTTCCGGCCGCCGGTGGTGGCCGTGGTCTCCGGCGGCAACGTCGACCCGGTGCTGCTGATGAAGGTCGTGCAGCACGGCATGACCGCGGCCGGGCGCTACCTCTCCCTGCGGCTGCGCGTGCCCGACCGGCCCGGGTCGCTCGTGGCCGTGCTCGGCGAGCTGGCGGCGTGCGGGGCCAACGTGCTGGAGGTCGAGCACGAGCGGACGTCGCAGCGGCTGCACCTGGGCGAGGTCGAGGTCGCCGTCGTCGTCGAGACCCGCGGGCCCGACCACGCCGACCGGGTCCTGGCGGGGCTGCGTGCCGGCGGCTGGGCCGTCGAGGTGACCTGACGCCGATGAGTCCGGGGGCCGGCCGGCGTCGGAGGGGCATGCAGTTCATCCACCCGTCGCGAAACGGACTCGGGAAGTGTCGGCCCCCACACCTAACGTCGCCGGCATGAACCCGTCCCCGACCTCCGCCATCCTCGTCGAGGGCCTCGTCCGGCGCTTCGGCGAGACCACCGCGCTCGCGGGCGTGGACCTGCAGGTCCCCGAGGGCAGCGTCCTCGGGCTGCTGGGCCCCAACGGGGCGGGCAAGACGACGGTGGTCCGGATCCTCACGACCCTGCTGCGCCCCGACGAGGGCCGGGCCGAGGTGGTGGGGCTCGACGTCGTCCGCGACGCGGCCCGGGTCCGCGCGGCGATCGGCCTCACCGGCCAGTACGCCGCGGTCGACGAGTACCTGACCGGCTTCGAGAACCTCGAGATGGTCGGGCGCCTGTACCGGCTGGGCCGGCGCGAGGCGCGGGCCCGCGCGACGGAGCTGCTGGAGCGCTTCGACCTGGTCGCGGCGGCGTCCCGGCCGGCGAAGACCTACTCCGGCGGCATGCGCCGCCGGCTCGACATCGCCGCCTCGCTCATCGCCCGCCCGCGGGTGCTCTTCCTCGACGAGCCGACCACCGGGCTCGACCCGCGCAGCCGGCTGGGCATGTGGGAGTTCATCGCCGACCTCGCCGACGGAGGGACGACGATCCTGCTCACCACGCAGTACCTCGAGGAGGCCGACCGGCTGGCCGACTCGATGGTCGTCATCGACCGCGGCCGGGTCATCGCCCGCGGCACCGGCGACGAGCTGAAGGCCCAGGTCGGGGGGCAGCGGCTGGAGCTCACCGTCGCCCGCCCGGAGGACGTCGCGGGCGTCCGCGACCGGCTGCGCCCGCTCGCGGCCGGCGAGGCGCAGGTCGACGAGCAGACCCGGCGGGTGAGCGTGCCGGTCAGCGGCGGCACCGACGCGCTGGCCGAGGCGCTGCGCCGGCTGGAGGGCAGCGGGGTGGAGGTGCTCGACGTCGGGCTGCGCCGCCCCGACCTCGACGACGTCTTCCTCACCCTCACCGGCCGCGCCGCCGACGAGGCCGCCGAGAACGGCGAACCCGCCGCGCCCGAGCCCGCCACCACCGCCGGGAGTGCCCGATGAGCAGCCTGTCCGCCGTCGTCTCCGACAGCGTCACCATCACCCGCCGCAACCTGATCAAGGTCAAGCGCGTGCCCGACCTGATCGTGTTCGCGACGCTGTCGCCGATCATGTTCGTGCTGCTGTTCCGCTATGTCTTCGGCGGCGCGATCAACGTGCCCGGCGACGTGAGCTACGCGGAGTTCCTGCTGCCGGGGATCTTCGCCCAGACCGTGGTCTTCGGGAGCACCACGACCGGCGCCAGCCTGGCCGAGGACCTGCAGAAGGGGCTGATCGACCGGTTCCGGTCGCTGCCGATGTCGCGGTCGGCGGTGCTGATCGGCCGGACGGTCGCCGACCTCGGGCTCAACGCCATCTCGATCCTGGTGATGGCGGTGACCGGCCTGCTGGTGGGCTGGCGGATCAACAGCTCGGTGGGGGAGGCCGTCGGCGGCTTCCTCGTGCTGCTGGTGTTCGCCTACGCGATCAGCTGGCTGATGGCCGTGGTCGGGCTGCTGGTCCGCACGCCCGAGGTGGTGAACAACGCGAGCTTCATCGTGATCTTCCCGCTGACGTTCGTGGCCAACACCTTCGTGCCGCTGGAGAGCTTCCCGTCCGCGCTGCGCGCCTTCGCCGAGTGGAACCCGGTGTCGGCGGTGGTCCAGGCCGCCCGCGAGCTGTTCGGCAACACGGTGCCGGGCGCGCCGACGTCCGACGCGTGGTCGCTGCAGAACCCGGTGCTCTACACGCTGCTGTGGACCGCCGGCTTCCTGGCGGTCTTCGTGCCGCTGGCCGTGCGCCTGTACGGCCGCACCGCGAGCCGCTGAACCGTCGCCGGGGGCGGCGCGGGGAGGGCGCGGGCGGCGGGGAGCAGAATCGGCGGCGATGAGCGCCGACGAGTCGAACCCGCTGCTGTCCCCCTCCCCGCTGCCGTTCGGCCTGCCGCCGTTCGCCGACATCACGCTCGAGCACTGCCGCGAGGCCGTCCTGGCCGGCATGGCCGAGCAGCGGGCCGAGGTCGCCGCGATCACCGGCGCGGCCGAGCCGCCGACGTTCGAGAACACCGTGGTGGCGCTGGAGCGCTCCGGCCGGCTGCTGCGCCGGGCGGGGGCGGTGTTCGGCAACCTGTCGTCGTCGGTGTCCACGCCGCGGCTGCGCGAGATCGAGCGGGAGCTGGCGCCGCTGCAGTCGGCGCACTCCGACGCCATCCGGCTCGACCCGGCCCTGTTCGCCCGCATCGACGCCGTCCACGCCGGCCGGGGAACCGCCGGCCTGGATCCCGAGTCGCTGCGGCTGGTCGAGCGCTACCACCTCGACTTCGTGCTGGCCGGTGCCCGCCTGGACGAGGCCGGCCGGGCGCGGCTCACCGAGCTCAACTCCGCGCTGTCGGAGCTGTCGACCACCTTCGCGCAGAACCTGCAGGCCGCCACCGAGGCCGCCGCCGTCCGCGTGGACGACGTCGCCGAGCTCGACGGGCTGGGCGAGGAGGAGGTCGCCGCCGCCGCGCGGGCGGCCGCCGACCGGGGTGTCGAGGGGTACCTGCTCACCCTGGTGCTGCCGACCGGGCAGCCGGTGCTGGGCAAGCTGCGGAACCGGGAGCTGCGCCGGCGGGTGCTCGAGGCCTCGCTGTCCCGCGCGTCCGGCGGCGAGCACGACAACGGGCCGGTCGCCGTCCGCATCGCCCGCCTGCGAGCCGAACGGGCGAGGCTGCTGGGCTTCGACACCCACGCCGACCTGGTGCTGGCCGACCAGACCGCGGGCAGCGCCGAGGCCGTCGACGCGATGCTCACCTCGATGGTCGGCCCCTCGGCCGCCAACGCCCGCGCCGAGGCCGCCGTCCTGGCCGAGGCGGCGGCGGCCGACGGCGTCGAGCTGGCCGCCTGGGACTGGGCCTACTACAGCGAGCGGGTGCGGGCCGAGCGCTACGCCGTCGACACCGCCGCGCTGCGCCCGTACCTCGAGCTGGACCGGGTCCTCGTCGACGGCGTCTTCCACGCCGCGGAGCTGCTCTACGGCTACCGGTTCACCCCGCGGCCTGAGCTGGCCGGGTACCACCCCGACGTCCGCGTGTGGGAGGTGACCGACGCCGACGGGGACGCCGTCGGCCTGTACCTGGGCGACTTCTCCGCGCGCGAGGGCAAGCGCGGAGGGGCGTGGATGAGCAGCTTCGTCTCGCAGTCGGGCCTGCTGGGCACCCGGCCCGTCGTCGTCAACAACCTGAACGTCACCCGCGCGGCCGACGGGCAGCCCACGCTGCTGACCCTCACCGAGGTCGACACGCTCTTCCACGAGTTCGGGCACGCGCTGCACGCGCTCAGCTCGGCGGTCACCTATCCGCGGTTCGCCGGCACCGCCGTCCCGCGCGACTTCGTCGAGTTCCCCAGCCAGGTCAACGAGATGTGGGCGATGTGGCCCGAGGTCCGCGACCACTACGCCCGGCACGTCGACACCGGGGAGCCGCTGCCGGCCGAGGTCGTCTCGGCGCTCGACGCGGCGGCGCTGTGGGGCGAGGGCTTCGCGACCCTGGAGTACCTCGCGGCCACGCTGCTCGACCAGGCCTGGCACCGGATCACCCCGGAGACCGAGATCGGCGACCCGGCGGAGTTCGAGCGCCGGGCGCTGGAGGCCGCCGGCGTCGCCTCCGACCTGGTGCCGCCGCGCTACCGGACGACGTACTTCCAGCACGTCTTCGCCGGGGGCTACGCGGCCGGCTACTACTCCTACATCTGGTCGGAGGTGCTCGACGCCGACACGGTGGAGTGGTTCAGGGAGAACGGCGGGCTGCGCCGCGAGAACGGCGACGTCTTCCGGCAGCGGCTGCTCTCCGTCGGCGGCTCGGTCGACCCGCTGGACGCCTTCCGCGCCGTCCGCGGCCGTGACGCCGACCCGGCCCCGCTCCTGCGCCGTCGGGGTCTGGCCGCCTGACGGTCAGGCCCCGGCCGGGCCCTCGTCGGGCGTGACGAGCGGCAGCAGCCGGCGGCCCGCTACGGGTGGAGCTCGTCGACGTGCTCCGGGACCTCGCCGTCGGGGAAGCGCTCGCGACCGGCCGCGTCACAGGGGACCGGACCGCGGCGTCAGAGCCAGGGGAGCCGCAGCACCAGGTCGAGGTCGTCGGGGGCGTCGCCCTCGCGGACGAGCCGGTTGGGCTGGCGGTGGCCGCACGCCGTGCAGCGGTGCACCACCTGCCAGCCCTTGCCCGACTTCTCCACCAGGCCGATCGGCTCCATGAGCTCCCGGCACTCGCTGGCGCGGTCGCCGGGCAGGTCGTCGACGTGCAGCGACCACAGGCAGTACGGGCAGTGGTTGCGGTAGTGCCCGTCGGTGTTCGCCGGCACCGCCGAGTGGCAGTACCCGCACTCGAAGCCGGTGTTCTCCGCCCGTCGCGAGCGCGCCATGCGCAGGTCCGGGGTGCGTCCCGTCAGGGGACGAAGGGCTCGACGGCGACGACGTCGACCGTGATGTCCCGGCCGTTGGGCGCCTGGTAGGTCACCGTCGCGCCCGGTGCCGCACCGAGGATGGCCGCGCCCAGCGCCGACTCCGGCGAGTAGACGGTCAGCCCCGTGGTGCCGGCGATCTCGCGCGACCCGAGGAGGAACTTCTCGGTCTCGTCGTCCCCCTGGAACCGGATGGTGATGACCGTGCCGGTGACCGCGTGCGTGGCCTCGGTCGGTGCGTCGCCGACGTGCGCCTTGCGGAGCAGGTCGGTGAGCTGCCGGATGCGCCCCTCCTGCTTGCCCTGCTCCTCCTTGGCCGCGTGGTAGCCGCCGTTCTCCTTGAGGTCGCCCTCCTCGCGGCGGGCGTTGATCTCGGCGGCCATGGCCGGGCGGTTCGCCACCAGCTGGTCGAGCTCGGCCTTCAGCCGGTCGTGGGCCTCCTGGGTCAGCCAGATGCCCTGCTCGTTCTCAGTGGGGGTGGTCACGCGGGGGTACTCCTGCGGCTCGGGGGACACCGCCCGGTCGGACGGCGCGCTGGGTGATCCACCAAGCTAACACCGGCCCGAGAGCCGGTGTGCGCGTCGGCGGAGTTCCGGAACGTACCCGATGACGGCGTGACGCGCGGCACACCACACCCGTTGGGGTGCCGGTCGGCGGCGGCACCTCCGCGGAGCGGGGGATGATGGTCGGGTGACCGACGCAGACCAGCTCCGGCTGCTCGCCGTGCACGCCCACCCCGACGACGAGTCGAGCAAGGGCGCCGCGACGATGGCCAAGTACGTCGCCGAGGGCGCGCGCGTCCTGGTGGCCACGTGCACCGGCGGAGAGCGCGGCTCGGTGCTCAACCCGGCGCTCGACCAGCCCGAGGTGTGGGAGCGGCTGCCGCAGATCCGCGTCGAGGAGATGTCCCGCGCCCGGGAGATCCTCGGCGTCGAGCAGGAGTTCCTCGGCTTCACCGACTCCGGGCTGCCGGAGGGCGACCCGCTCCCGCCGCTGCCCGAGGGCTGCTTCGCGCTCGTGCCGGTCGAGGAGGCCGCGGCCCCGCTCGTCGAGCTGATCCGCCGCTTCCGCCCGCACGTCATCACGACCTACGACGAGCGCGGCGGCTACCCGCACCCGGACCACATCAAGACCCACGAGATCTCGGTGCACGCCTTCGAGGCCGCCGGCGACCCGGACCGCTACCCCGAGCTCGGGGAGCCCTGGCAGCCGAGCAAGCTCTACTACCACATGAGCTTCACGCTGCCCCGCACACGCGCGCTGCACGAGGCGGTGCTCGCCTCGGGCGGGGAGTCCCCGTACGCCGAGTGGCTGGAGAACTGGGACCCCGAGCACGACATCTCCCACCGGGTGACCACCCGCGTGCCGTGCGCCGAGTACTTCCCGGTCCGGGACGCCGCCCTCATCGCGCACGCCACGCAGATCGACCCGACCGGGCGCTGGTTCGCCGTCCCGATGGACCTGCAGCAGCGCGTCTGGCCGACCGAGGACTACGAGCTGGCCCGCTCGCTGGTCGACTCGCCGCTGCCCGAGGACGACCTGTTCGCCGGGATCCGCAGCGAGGTGACGGTCCGATGATCCTGTGGGCGGCCACCGACGTCCCCGAGGACGTCGGCAAGTCCGGGCCCTTCGGCCTGCTCCTGCTCGTGCTGGGGCTCATCGCCGTCGGCTTCCTGGTCCGCTCGATGACCCGGCACCTCAAGCGGGTGCCGGCGAGCTTCGACACGGTCGAGGGTGAGGAGCGCGACGTCGTCGTCCCCGACACCCCCGCCGAGCTGGTCGAGGACCGCCGGGACGCCCCGGGCGAGGACCTGCTCGACACCCTCCGGCGGGCGCCGCGGGCGATCGAGCCGCCGCGCGACGACGACCCGGGCCCGGCCGGCCGCGGCTGAGCGGGCGGCCGGCCCGGGCGTTCCCGCCCGGACCGGCCGGTGCGCTCACCAGCGGTGGGCGACGTCGATCACCAGCCGCGGGGTGTGGTCGCTGTCCGGCGTGCCCGCGAGGGCGAACACGCGGAACGGCAACCGGGCGCGGACGCCGAGGGCCAGGGTCGTCTGCCCCTCGAACGACCCGGCCCAGGCGACCTGGCGGAAGGTGGCGTAGCCGCCGACGGCGACCAGCTCCCGGGGGTTGCCCGGGCTGTACGTCGGCCGGCCCTCGTCGTCGTGGGCGGGCGCGTGCACGACCACCTGCAGGACGGCGCCGCCCCGGACGGGGACCGGCGTGCCCGAGCCGTCCATGCTGACCGAGGAGACGTAGCGGACGTCGTACGAGCCGAACGTCGCGTCCTCCCCGCCGAGGTCGAGCACCAGGCGGTCGAAGCAGGCGTGCTGGCCGGACCGGACGTCGAGCAGTCGCTCCCGGTCGTGGTGGTCGGAGTGCTCCGGTGTGGAGCCCCAGACCTGACCGCAGAAGGGCGCCGCCGACGCCGTGCCGGTCAGGAGGGTCAGGGAGAGGGCGGCGGCGCCGACCAGGGCGCCGAGGACACGGAGGATGCGGGGACGGGACATGGCTGCCTCCTCGGAGGCGGGTGGTGCTGTGTCCTGGACTCCGACGACGGCGGCGGACGGGCGCCGTCGCGCGGGAGGCGGGACCCCGTGCGGTCGCGGGGGACGACGTCCGCCCGCTCCTCCCACCTGCCCGGCCGGCCGGGGACCGGCCGGACCGGGGCCCGGACGCCGCCTGCGGGAGGCGGCGCCCGGACCCGTGCTCACCAGGTGTGGGCGACGTCCACGACGAGGCGGGCGTCGTCGCCGGGCCCGGGCAGGACCGTCACCCGGTACGGCAGCCGGGCGCGGACGCCGACCCCGATGCTGCTGACCCCCTCGGACGACCCGGCCCACGCCACCTGCCGCAGGGCGCGGTAGCCGGCCACGTTCTCGGCCTCGGCGTCGTTCGCGGGGTCGTAGGTGGCGGTCCCGCCCTCGTACGCGGGGTTGGTGACGACGATCCGCAGGTCGGCGTTGCCGCGCAGCGGGACGACCGCCCCCGACGAGTCGTGGGTGACCTGGTCGACGTACTCCACCCGGTACCCGATCGGATCGCCGTAGGCGCCGTCGACGTCGATGACGATCCGGTCGAAGCAGGCGTGCTGACCGGTGCGGATCTCGTCGACGGCGCCGGTACCCGGGCCGCTCGCGATCTCGGGCGTCGAGCCCCAGGCGGTGGCGCAGGCGGGGGCCGCCGACGCCGGGCCGGCGAGGACGGTCACCCCCAGGGCGGCACCCCCGACGAGGGCGGCGGCGAGGCGGCGGGCGGTGCGGGCGGGACGCGGGGACATGGCGACCTCCGGGTGATGTGGATCGGACGACGGGCAGAGTCCGCCGACGCGCCGACTAGCAACAAGGCCTCGTGATGTCCAGGACCGACGAAAGACCGGCGCGTTGGTTGGCAAGGTGTTGCTGCTGTGATCGGCTGATCACCCGTGTGGCTGTCGAGGTTCGCCAGGACGGGTTCGGGGGCTCGAGGTGCCCCGGCGCCAGGTCCGTGGCAAACCCTACTGACATGGTGGGGATGGTGTGGGTTATCTTTCCGCCCATGCCTCCGCTGCCCCTGCTCGTGGCCTGCCGCCACGTGGACCACGGCTGGCTGAGCAGCGCTCTCTGTACGGCGGCCTGACACCGCCGTCCCCACCCATCTCCGGGCGCGCGGTCCGTCGACGTGCGCCCCGTGGCTCCCGTCGTCGCCGCGCGCCCTCCCCCCAGACGAGGACCCATGACCCCCCACCGCAGGACCCGCCGCGCCACCTCACTGCTGGCCCTCGTGCCGCTCGCCCTCGCCCTCGCGGCCTGCGGCGACGACGACCCGGGCAGCGACCCGGGCAGCTCGGCCGGCTCGGGCGCCGCTGCCGAGCTCCGCCTCGGCTACTTCGCCAACGTCACGCACGCCGCCGCGCTGATCGGCGTGCAGGAGGGGCTGTTCGAGGCCGAGCTCGGGGACACCGAGCTCTCCACGCAGGTGTTCAACGCCGGCCCCGACGTGGTCGAGGCGGTCTTCGCCGGCGCCCTCGACGCCGCGTACATCGGCCCGAGCCCCGCGATCAACGCCTACGGGCAGAGCGACGGCGACGCCGTCCGGATCGTCTCCGGTGCCGCGTCGGGCGGCGCCCAGCTCGTCGTCCGCGAGGGCATCGACTCCCCGGAGGACCTGGAGGGGACGACGCTGGCGACCCCGCAGCTCGGCAACACCCAGGACGTCGCGCTGCGCACCTGGCTCACCGAGGAGGGCCTGGAGAACAGCATCGAGGGCGGTGGCGACGTGACGATCGCCCCGACGGCGAACGCCGACACCCTCGCGCTCTTCCAGTCCGGCGACATCGACGGCGCGTGGCTGCCCGAGCCGTGGGCCTCCCGCCTGGTGCTCGAGGCCGGCGCCCAGGTGCTGGTCGACGAGCGCGACCTGTGGCCCGACGGCCAGTTCGTGACTACCAACATCATCGTCCGGACCGAGTACCTCGAGGAGAACCCGGAGACCGTCGAGGCGCTGCTGCGCGGCCACGTCGCCGCCGTCCAGCTGGCCACCGGGGACCCGGAGGCCGCCCAGGGCGCCGTCAACGCGGGGCTCGAGGCCGCGGGCAGCTCCGCGCTCGACGCCGCCGTCCTCGACCGGGCGTGGAGCAACCTCACCGTCACGTGGGACCCGCTGGCCGCCACGCTCGAGGAGTCGGCGCAGCACGGCTTCGACGCCGGCACCACCGAGGAGCTCGTCGACATCGACGGCATCTACGACCTCCGCCCGCTCAACTCCGTCCTGTCGGGCCTCGACCTGGAGCCGGTCGACGCCGGCGGCCTGGGCGAGGCCTGACCCGCGTCAGGGAGGCACCCATGACCAGCAGGCAGCTCATCGCCGAGTCCCCCCGGGTGCAGCCCGGAGGGGAGGGCGCCGCGGCGCCGTCCCCGTCCGCCGCCGTGCGGGTCACCGGGGTGTTTCAGGTCTTCGAGCGCGGCCGCCCGCCGGTGCTCGACGGCGTCGATCTGACCGTGGCGCCGGGCGAGTTCGTCTGCCTGGTCGGGGCGTCGGGCTGCGGCAAGTCGACGCTGCTCAACCTGGTCGCCGGGCTCGTCGAGCCCACGGTCGGGGACGTGCAGGTCAGCGCCCGGCGGCCGGCCCTGATGTTCCAGGAGCCGGCCCTCCTGCCCTGGCTGACCGCCAGCGGCAACGTCGAGCTCGCGCTCAAGGCGCGCGGCGTCGGCCGCGCCGAGCGGCGGGCCGAGGCCGGGCGGCTGCTGTCGCTGGTGAACCTCGCCGAGCACGGCGGCAAGCGGGTGCACGAGCTGTCGGGGGGCATGCGGCAGCGCGTGGCCCTCGCCCGCGCCCTGGCACAGGACAGCTCGGTGCTGCTGATGGACGAGCCCTTCGCCGCGCTGGACGCCATCACCCGCGACGTGCTGCACCTGGAGCTGGCCCGGATCTGGGCCGAGCAGCAGCTGTCGGTCGTCTTCGTGACGCACAACGTGCGCGAGGCCGTCCGGCTGGGGACGCGGGTCGTGCTCATGGGCTCGCGGCCCGGCCGCATCGTGCGGGAGTGGCGGGTCGACCTGACCCAGCCGCGGACCATCGAGTCGCCGGGGGTCAGCGAGCTCGCCGCCGAGATCACCGCCGAGCTGCACCGGGAGATCAGCCGCCATGGCAACTAGCACCCAGACCCCGGCCGGGCGGCCGGCAGCCGACGGCACCCGGGCCCTCGAGGCCGGCCTCGACGCCCTCGACACCTCGGCGACGCTGCCTCCCGGCCCCGGGCCGGGCCGGCGGTTCGTCCGCTCGGTGCTCCCGCCGGTCGCCTTCCTCGCCGCGCTGGTCGGCGTCTGGCAGCTGGCCTACGTCTCCGAGGTCAAGCCGTCGTACGCGCTGCCCTCGCCGGCCGACGTCGCCGAGGTCTTCTGGGAGTCGGTGACCGACGGCCGGGCCGTCGAGGCGATCTGGACGAGCCTCAGCCGCGGCGCCGTCGGCTTCGGGCTCTCCCTCGTCATCGGCACGCTGCTCGGCCTGGCCATGTGGTGGGGCCGGTGGCTGCGGGCGGCGATCGGCCCGATCGTCAGCGGGTTGCAGAGCCTGCCCTCGGTCGCCTGGGTCCCGGCGGCGATCATCTGGTTCGGGCTGACCGACGCGGCGATCTACACGGTGGTCCTCCTGGGCGCCGTCCCCTCGATCGCCAACGGCCTGCTCAGCGGCATGAAGCAGGTCCCGCCGCTGTTCGACCGGGTCGGCCGGGTGCTCGGGCTGTCCGCGCTGGGCCGCACGCGGCACGTGCTGCTGCCCGCGGCGCTGCCGGGGTACCTCGGTGGCCTGCGGCAGGGGTGGGCGTTCGCCTGGCGGTCGCTGATGGCCGCCGAGCTCATCACCTACTCGCCTCAGCTGGGGCAGGGGCTCGGGCAGCTGCTCAACCTGGGGCGCGAGCTGTCGCAGATGTCGCTGGTCATCACGTCGATCGCGCTGATCCTGGCCGTGGGCATCGCGATCGAGCTCCTCGTCTTCGCGCCGCTGGAGCGGCGGGTGCTGGTGCGCCGGGGGCTCACCGTCCGCTGACCCCGGACACCACAGGGCGCGGGTCCCGTCCACCCAGGGCGGAACCCGCGCCCTGTCGCGCCCCCGCTGAGAGGCCTACCGTGTAAGCGTGTAATCACCACACCACCACGAGGAGGCCGTCATGCACGCACACCGCTTCGCCGACGCCGCGTTCGGCGGCCGCGGGTCCTGGGGCCGCGGCCGGGGACCGGGTCGCGGCCGCGGCCAGGAGGCGCCGCCGCCGGTCGAGCGCGCCGAGGTCGCCGGCTGGTTCGCCGGTCGGCTGCCCGACGGCTGGTTCACCGACCCCGTGGAGCTCGTGGTCGACCGCGACGAGATCACCGTGGTCGGCCGGCTGCCCGAGCCCGACGCCGGGGAGGGCGACGCCGCGGCCGCCCGGGCCGGCCGCATCGCCCGGTTCCGCGAGGACACCCGCGAGCAGCGGATGGCGATCGCCGACGCCGCCCAGGACCGCTACGGGCGGTCGGTCGCCTGGGGAGCGGTCTGCGGCGACGTCCGCGAGCTGTTCACCACGCTGTCGGTGCCGGTGATGACCCGGCTGCGCCAGCCCGAGCGGCTGGTGCTCGACACGCTGGTCGACGCCGGGGTGGCCCGGTCGCGCTCCGAGGCGCTGGCGTGGGCGGTGCGGCTGGTCGGGCGCAACGCCGACGCGTGGCTCACCGAGCTGCGGGAGGCGATGACCGCGGTCGAGGAGGTCCGGGCGCGCGGGCCGCGGGCGGACTGACCGTCGGGCACGCTGACCGGGTGCCCCCGCCGCTCGATCTCCTGGCCATCGCCTACGGCGACCTCGCCCGCCTGCTGGCCGACCTGACGCCGGAGGAGCAGTGGCGCCCCACCGGCTGTGCCGGGTGGACGCCGGTGGACCTCGGCTGGCACGTGCTGGCCGACGCCCGCCGCGGGCTGGTGGCGCTGTCCACGCCCGCGGCGGGCCCGGCGACCACCGACGCCGTCGGCTACTGGCGGGCGTGGCAGCCGGCCGCGGAGGACGACGGCCGGGACCTGTGGGCGACCCGCGTCTCGGCGAGCGTGACGGGTGGGTTGCCGGCCATCCGCGGGCCCTACGCCGAGACGACCGCCGCCGTCCTCGTCTCGGCCGGCCGCGTCGACGCCGGGGACCTCGTCACGACGCAGGGCCACGTCCTGACCGTCTCCGACCTGCTCTCCTCGCTCGTGGTGGAGGCCGCCGTCCACCACCTGGACCTGGTGGCCCACCTGGACCGGCCGGGACCGGCCGCCGGGCCGCTGGCCGAGGTCCGCCGGGTGCTCGAGGAACTGCTCGGCCGGGCCCTGCCGGAGGCCTGGGACGACGCCACCGCCGCCCGCCGCGGCACCGGTCGCGAACCGCTGTCCGCGGCCGACCGGGCGGTGCTGGGCGAGGCGGCCGACCGGCTCCCGCTGTTCGGATAGGACACTGGGGCGGTGAGCAGCGCCGTCGTCCCGCCGTCCACCACCGACGTGCTGGTCGTCGGCGCCGGACCGGCGGGCTCGGCGGCCGCCGCCTGGGCGGCGCGGGCCGGCCACGAGGTGGTGCTGGCCGATGCCGCCGTCTTCCCGCGGGACAAGGCCTGCGGCGACGGGCTGACCCCGCGGGCCATCGCCGAGCTGGACCGCCTCGGTCTGGGCGACTGGGCGCGGTCGCGGGCCCGCAACCGCGGGCTGCGCGCGGCCGGCTTCGGCCAGGAGTGGCAGCTGCCCTGGCCCGGCGGGGAGTTCCCCGACCACGGCAGCGCGGTGCCGCGCACGGAGCTGGACGCGCGGATCCGGGGGTGCGCGCTCGAGGCGGGCGCGACGCCGCTGGAGGGCGCCCGGGCCGTGGACGTCGAACGGGACGGCGACCGGGTGACCGGCGTGGTGCTCGAGACCGCCGCCGGGCCGGTGACCGTCGGCTGCGAGCGGCTGGTGGTGGCCGACGGCGTCCGCTCGCCGCTGGGCCGCGTGCTCGGCCGCGAGTGGCACCGGGACACCGCCTACGGGGTCGCCGCGCGGGGTTACCTGCCCTCCGGCCGCGCCGACGACGAGTGGATCTCCTCGCACCTGGAGCTGCGCGGCACGGCGGGGGAGCTCCTGTCCGGCTACGGCTGGGTCTTCCCGCTGGGCGCCGCCGCGGGCGAGGTGAACATCGGCGTCGGCACGCTGGCCACCGCGCGCCGGCCGGCCGGGGTGCAGCTGCGGCCGCTGCTCGACGCCTACGCCGCCTCCCGCCGCGAGGACTGGCAGCTGGAGGGCCCGGTGCGGGCGCCTGCCTCGGCGCTGCTGCCCATGGGCGGCGCCGTCTCCGGTGTGGCGGGTCGGAACTGGGCGCTGGTCGGGGACGCCGCCGGCTGCGTCAACCCGCTCAACGGCGAGGGCATCGACTACGGGCTGGAGACCGGCCGGACCGTCGTCGACCTGTTCGGCGAGCCGGACTGGACGCACGCGTGGCCGGCGACCCTGCGCCGGCACTACGGGGAGGCCTTCTCCATCGCCCGGCGCCTGGCCGGCCTGCTCACGGTGCCGCGCTTCCTGCCCGCCGCCGGGCCGGTGGGCATGCGCTCGCGGGCGCTGATGACGGTGGCGCTGCGCGTGATGGGCAACCTGGTCACCGACGCCGACCGCGACGTCGTCGCGCGGTTGTGGCGCGCCGCGGGCCGGGGCTCGGTCCGGTTCGACGACCGCCGTCCGTTCAGCTGACCGCTCAGACGAAGGGCGAGTTGAAGACGGCGAAGTAGACGGCGATGTAGTGGCAGATCGCCGCGACGATCGTCATCGCGTGGAAGACCTCGTGGTAGCCGAACACCCCCGGCCACGGGTTGGGCTTCTTGATCGCGTAGGCCACGCCGCCGACCGTGTACAGCACGCCGCCGGTGGCCAGCAGCACCAGGGAGGCCACCCCGGCGATGTGCAGGATGTCGGTCAGGAAGAAGACCGCGACCCAGCCCAGCCCGATGTAGAGCGGCACCCCGACCCAGCGGGGGGCGGTCGGCCAGGTCAGCTTCAGGGAGACGCCGGCGATCGCCCCGGCCCAGACGGCCACCAGCACCCAGTAGCCGAAGGGCTGGTCGACCGCGAGCAGCGCGAACGGCGTGTACGTGCCGGCGATGAACAGGAAGATCATCGAGTGGTCGAGCCGCTTCATCACCTTCCAGCCGCGGGGTGACCAGCGGCGGCGGTGGTAGAGCGCGCTGATGCCGAACAGCCCGCAGATGGTCGCGCAGTAGACCGCCACGGAGAACCCGGCGCGGGCGCCCTGCACCGCGGCCAGCGGGATGAGCACGGCGCCGGCGGCGATCGCGCCGAAGAAGGCGAACAGGTGCAGCCAGCCCCGCATCCGCGGGCGGGTGTCGGGGTGGTCCCAGTCGGAGTCGTCGCCGAAGTCGGCGGCGGTCCACACCCGCTCGACCCGTTCCCCCTCGTCCCGGACGGTGGCGAGGGCCTGGCCGAGCGGCGCTTCGAGTTCGGCTCCGTCCGACTCGACCCGGATCCCGGACCGCTCCTCGGGCGCACTGCTCATGCACCGAGGTTACGGAGGCGTAGGTGCCGCTGCACCCGAAGCCGGCTGTGAGCTCCCTGTCAGCCTCGTGGCCCCGTCCAGAGGCCCGCCGCGAGCGTGCGAGTGGTTCGGGGGACGGGGTCCGTTCACTAGGGTGGCCCGCGTGGGGGTGCGTCAGTTCGTGCGCGACCTGCTCACCCAGGTGTACGAGCGGCGCCTGGCACGGGGCCTGGTCGGCGCGGACACGCCGCGGCACGTCGGGGTGATCGTCGACGGCAACCGGCGCTGGGCGCGGTCCATCGGGTTGGAGGACCCCAACGCCGGCCACCGCCGCGGCGCCGACCGCATCGCCTCGCTGCTGGGCTGGTGCGACGAGGCGGGCGTCGAGGTGGTCACCCTGTTCCTGCTCTCCACCGACAACCTCAGCCGGCCGGAGCCGGAGCTGCTGCCGCTGCTGCGGATCATCGAGGGCGTCGCCGAGGACCTGTCGGCGCCCGACCGGCGCTGGCAGCTGCGGCCGGTGGGCGCCCTCGGGCTGCTGCCGGCCGAGACCGTCGCCGTCCTGAAGCAGGCCGAGGAGGCCACCCGCGACCGCCCCGGGGCCACGGTGAACCTGGCGGTCGGTTACGGGGGACGGCGGGAGATCGCCGACGCGGTCCGCTCGTTGCTGGCCGAGCACGCCACGCGGGGGACGACGCTGGAGGAGCTCGTGGAGATCCTCGACGTCGAGCACATCGCCGAGCACCTCTACACCCGCGGCCAGCCCGACCCCGACCTGGTGATCCGGACCAGCGGGGAGCAGCGGCTGTCGGGCTTCCTGCTGTGGCAGACGGCCCACTCCGAGTTCTACTTCACCGACGTCTACTGGCCGGAGTTCCGCCGCGTCGACTTCCTCCGCGCGCTGCGCGCCTACTCCGCCCGCCACCGCCGCTTCGGCGGTTGAGAGAGTGGGGCGCATGAGTGCAGCGGGGGTCGACGTCGCGCTGGAGTACGTCCGGCTCGGTCTGCGGTTCGACCGCCTGGAGAGCGGGTTCGTCGACGCCTACACCGGGGACCCCTCGGTGCGGGCGGCGGTCGAGAGCGAGCCGGCGCCCACGCCGCAGGGGCTGCGCGACCAGGCGCGGGCGCTGCTGCGCGAGCTCGACGTCGCCGGCCTCCCGGACGACCGGACGGCGTTCCTGCGCGGCCAGCTGACCGGGCTGGAGTGCAGCGCCCGGAAGGCGAGCGGGGAGCCGGTCGCCTTCCGCGACGAGGTGCGCAGCTACTTCCAGGTCGACGTCGAGCTGGGGGACCCCGCCGAGTACGCGGCCGCGCACGCCGCGCTCGAGGAGCTGCTGCCGGGGGAGGGGACGCTCGCCGAGCGGTACGCCCGGCACCGGCGCCGCGAGGAGTGCCCGCCGCAGCGCCTGGAGGTCGCCGTCCAGGCGCTGTCCAGCGCGCTGCGCGACCGGGTCCGCACCGGCTACGGGCTGCCGGAGGTGGAGACCGTCCGCTACGAGGTCGTCACCGACAAGCCGTGGTCGGGCTTCAACTACTACGAGGGGGCCTACCGGTCCCGGGTCGCGATCAACGCCGACCTGCCGCACCGGCTCAGCCAGCTGCCGCACCTGGTCGCGCACGAGTCCTACCCGGGGCACCACACCGAGCACTGCCGCAAGGAGCAGGGGCTGGTCGAGCGCTCCGGGCGGGTCGAGCACACGGTCTTCCTGGTCAACACCCCCGAGTGCCTGATGGCCGAGGGGCTGGCCGACCTCGGCGTCCAGGCGTCGGTGGGGGAGGGCTGGGGGCCGTGGGCGGCCGAGGTGCTCGGCGACCTGGGCCTGCGGTTCGACGGCGTCCTCGCCGAGCGGATCGCCGCCGCGGCCGCGCCGCTGAACCGGGTCCGGCAGGACGCCGCGATCATGCTGCACGACCGCGGAGCCGACCCCGACGAGGTGGTCGCGCACCTCCAGCGCTGGTCGCTGGTGAGCGACGACCGGGCCCGCCAGCAGCTGCGCTTCCTGACCCACCCGCTGTGGCGGGCCTACATCACCACCTACGTCGAGGGCTTCGAGCTGCTCTCCCGCTGGCTGGACGCCCGCCCGGTGGAGCAGCCCGTCGCCGACCGCTTCCTGCGCCTGCTCGACGAGCCGCTGACCCCGGCCGTCGTCGCCGGCGAGCTGCAGGCCGCCTGAGCGCCATGGGACGGCGCGACCCCCGCGAGGCCCGGCTGCTGGGCCTGTGGAGCGCCGGCTGCCTGTTCGTGCTGCTGCTGGCCGGGATCCTGTGGATCGGCGACCTGTCGCTGCAGTGGCCGGTGTTCGTCGTCCCCCTGGGGTGGGCCCTGGTGGCGCTGCGGCCGCGCCGGGGCGCCGTCCGCCGCGCCGACCGCCCCGCCCCGGCCTGGGACGAGCCGCCGGCCGACGGCTTCCCGGCGACCCGCGAGGCGCCCACCCTGCCGCGCGTCCCGCGCGACCCGCACCGCCGGGAGTGGTGAGCCGGGCGGGCGGTCGGTCGCTGGGACGGGTGGTGCCGGTGGTGCCCTCTTCGGGGGACACGTGGCCCGCTCGACATGTTCCTGTCACCTCCTCGGCCTAGCGTCGGCGGTGGACGACGGGGATCCCTCCGCCGTCCACGGGAGGCCCGGTTGGTGCTGACGAGTTCGTCGACCAGGGGGGCCGGTGCCCGGCCCCTGCGCCGGGGCCCGGCCGCCATCGAGCCGGGGCGCGTCGTGCGCCCCACGGGAGTCGACACGTGACCACTCGTCGCCGCACGTTCGTCCTCGACACCTCCGTCCTGCTCTCCGACCCGGGCGCGCTGCGCCGGTTCGGCGACTCGGACGTGGTCCTCCCGCTGGTCGTCATCGGGGAGCTCGAGGACAAGCGGCACCACCCCGAGCTGGGGTGGTTCGCCCGGCAGGCCCTGCGGATCCTCGACGACCTCCGCCTGGCGCACGGCCGGCTGGACGCTCCGGTGCCCATCGGTGACGAGGGCGGCACGCTGCACGTCGAGCTGAACCACAGCGACCCGTCGGTGCTGCCGGCCGGGTTCCGCAACGACAGCAACGACAGCCGGATCATGGTCGTGGCGCTGAACCTGCGGGCCGAGGGCCGCGACGTCTGCCTGATCACCAAGGACGTGCCGCTGCGGGTCAAGGCCGCGGCGGTCGGGCTGGACACCGACGAGTACCGGGTGGTCGAGGCCGTCGACGCAGGTTGGACCGGGATGGCGGAGCTCTCCCTGGACGACGCCGAGCTCGACGCGCTGTACGGGTCCGGGGAGGCGTTCGTGCCCGCGGCGGCGGAGCTGCCCTCGCACACGGGGCTGGTGCTGCTCTCCTCCCGCGGGTCGGCGCTGGGGCGGGTCACGCCGGACAAGCAGGTGCGGCTGGTCCGCGGCGACCGGGAGGCGTTCGGCCTGCACGGCCGGTCGGCCGAGCAGCGGGTGGCGCTGGACCTGCTGCTGGACCCGGAGATCGGCATCGTGTCCCTCGGCGGGCGCGCCGGCACCGGCAAGTCGGCGCTCGCGCTGTGCGCGGGGCTGGAGTCGGTGATGGAGCGGCGGGCGCACAAGAAGGTCGTGATCTTCCGGCCGCTGTACGCCGTGGGCGGGCAGGAGCTCGGGTACCTGCCCGGCAGCGAGGGCGAGAAGATGTCGCCCTGGGCGCAGGCGGTCTACGACACGCTCGGCGCGCTGGTGTCGCGCGAGGTCACCGAGGAGATCGCCTCCCGGGACCTGATCGAGGTCCTGCCGCTGACCCACATCCGCGGCCGGTCGCTGCACGACTCGTTCGTGATCGTCGACGAGGCGCAGTCGCTCGAGCGAGGCGTCCTGCTCACCGTGCTGTCGCGGCTGGGCTCGGGCTCGCGGGTGGTGCTCACCCACGACGTCGCCCAGCGGGACAACCTGCGGGTCGGCCGGCACGACGGCATCGCCGCGGTGATCGAGGCGCTCAAGGGGCACCCGCTGTTCGCGCACGTGACCCTCACCCGCTCGGAGCGCTCGCCGATCGCCGCCCTGGTCACCGAGATGCTGGAGGACCTCCCGCTCTGACCCCTGCCGCGCTCCTGCGGTGTTCCTCGTGGTCTCGCGGTCCTGCAGCACCGCAGGAGCGCGGGGAACACCGCAGAAGGCGGTGAGGTCAGCGGCGTCGGCGGCCGCGGGCGAAGGCGCGGAGCAGGCGGTCCCCGACCCTCTGCGGCCGGTCGAGATCCGCCCAGACCCACCGGGCGACCTCGCGCCCGGTGTCGCGGACGTCGTCCTCCCGGAGCTTCTCGGCGAACACCGCGTCGCCGGGGTCCTGTCCCGGCCGCAGCCGGCCGTACGTGATCCGCCCGTCGAGCTCGCCGACCGTCCGCTCGTCCTCCCAGCCGGAGTCGCAGGACCCGATCCGCGAGCCGTCGGCCCGCCGGACCTCCACCTGCAGGTCCGGCGCCGGCAGTCCGAGCTGGTGGATCAGGACGCGGCTGCGGCTCTCCCCGACACTGCCGCTGCGGGCGTCGGCGAATCCGAGGACCCGTGCTGCGCGCCGGGTCCCCGGCACCGGTCGCATCCTGTCGAGACACGTCCGCAGCGCGTCCCCGGTCGTGAGCTCCCGTGCGAGCGCGGCGTCGGCGGTCACGACCGCGGACTCGAAGGACGCCGTCCGCGTCAGGTCGACGACCGTGCGCGGCACGCCGGTGACCGCCACGTCGTCGACCGCCGTCACCTGCTCGTCCGGCAACAGCGCCAGGTGGAGGTGCACCCGCGCGCTGCCGCTGCCGGCGGAGCCCGGTCGCCGGATCACGTGCAGCCTCCCCACCGGCACCCGCCAGAGCGGGAGACCGTGCAGCAGCGCCGCCGAGGCGTGGCCGATCACGCCGGGTACCCGCAGACCTCCTGCGGTCGCGATCACGCGGAGCCGGTCGTCGGCGGGCGTGTCCGGCTCGACGTAGGCGCCTCGTTGGAGGCGGAGCAGCTCCCGACGGCGCACCGTGCGGGCCAGCTCGTCGTCGGAGAGGCCCTGCGCGAGGGCGGCCGGGCGCAGCAGGGGAGGCGGAGGGCGGTCGGTCACCCGGCGAGCGTCACGAGCGCCGCCCACTCCGGGTGGTCCGTGCCCGCATCTGTGGACAGCCGATCGCCCCCCTTGCGGTGTTCCACGTGCTCCTGCGGTGCTGCAGGACCGCAACAGCACAGGGAACACCGCAAGAGTCGGAGCGGGGGCGGGGCGCGGTCAGGGGGCCGGGGTGGGCTCCGTGTCCGCGGGGGTCGCCGGCTCCGCGCCGGGGACGGGCCTGCGCCCCTGCGGCCGCGGCCGGGCGACGGCGGTGAGCAGGGCCACCGCCGCCCAGGCCGCGGCGAGGCACCAGGGCAGTCGCGCGACCACGTCGTCGAGCGTGAGGTCGCCACGCAGACCCATGGCGAGCACCGGCAGGGCCAGCACGAACGCGAGCCCGAGGACCTCCCAGCGCAGCGGGCTCATGTCTCGTCGGTCTCCAGTCGCTCACACAGCAGCGACGCCCAGCGGTGCGCGGTGGCCCGCGCGCCGTCGAGCAGGGCGACCGGGACCGCGGCGCGGGAGAGCACCGCCGCGGGGTCGGCCGTCAGGTCGGTGTCCTGGACCATGAGCGCGTCCACGCGCGGGAGGGCGTCCAGCCACGGGCCGAGGTCCTCGGACTTGCGGGTGGCCTCGACCACCGCCCACACCGCCGACGGTGCCCAGATGGCCAGCATCTGCTCGAGCCACGTCCGGCCGCCGGCACGCAGCGGCGCGTCGACCGCGACGACCGTCATCTCGCCGGCCTGCAGCGACTCCTGCTTGCGCTCCATCGCCGTGTCGACCGACGCGATCCGGCTGCCGTGCGGCACCAGGTTGGCCAGGTCGCCGCGGCTGGCCCACTGCAGCCGGTCGGCGTCCAGGCGCAGGGAGGCCGCCAGCGAGCGGGCGGCCGCCAGCGTCTCGGCGCCGGGCCCGACCACCAGCAGCACCTCGCCCGGGCCGGTGGGCACCGCAGGCGCCGCCGGGAGCTTGGCGAGCACGCGGGTCAGCGCGGCGTAGGTGCCGTTGGCCGCGATGTCGGCCGCGAAGCCGCCGCCGAGCAGCGCCTCGGGCAGCCCCAGGGCCCGCAGCCGGTTCACGACGCCGACGGCCTCGATCATCCGCGGGTCGACCATGCCCCCGGCGGGCACCAGCCCGCCGGGACGCTCGCGCACCGAGGTGACGACGACGGGGCTGCCGCCGGACCGGACGCCCGCGCGGGGCACCGGCAGCGGCGTGACGGTGGCCAGTCCCTGCGGCTCCCGGGACGACGCCACGCGGGCGACCGCCTGGCCGGGCACCGGGGGCAGGCGCCGCGGCGGCGGCACCGGCGGCCGGCCGCCGAGCAGCGGCGGGACGGCCAGCTGTGAGCCCGGGCTGGGCGGCGGCAGCAGGGACAGCGGCGGCAGGATCGCGGTCGAGTCCAGCGCCATGGGCGCGGGGTCGCTCGCGGTGGGGGCGAGGACGTCGGCCACGACCTCCCACTCGTCGGACTCCGCGGCCCCCTCGACCCAGCTCTGCTCGGCCGCGGCGGCCGACCGGCTCACCGGGCGCTGCGAGGAGTTGGACAGCACGCCGCGGAGGATGTCGGTGAGGACGTCGTCGGAGGTGTCGTGCGCCAGCGCGGCGCGCAGCACCTCGGCGATGGCCTCCTCGCGGACGCTGGCCGGTCCGGCCAGCTCCGGCTCGGACAGCCACTCGGGCGCGCCGGCCTCCTCCATCGGGACGGCGAACTCGACGGTGATCGGCTCGGCCATCCGGGCGGCCTCCCGCTCGGCCGCGAAGCGCGCGGCCTCGCGCTCGGCGGTGAGCCGGGCGGCCTCGGCGGCCGCGGCCTGCTCGGCGAGGATGCGGGCGGCCTCACGCTCGGCCACGAGACGGGCCGCCTGGCGCTCGGCGGCGACGCGGGCGGCCTCCTGCTCGGCGGCGATCCGCGCGGCCTCCTGCTCGGCGGCGATGCGGGCGGCCTCCTCGGCGGCGGCTCGCTCGGCCGCGATGCGGGCGGCCTCCTGCTCGGCGGCGATCCGGGCAGCCTCGGCAGCAGCGGCCTGCTCGGCAGCGATGCGGGCGGCTTCCTGCTCGGCGGCGATCCGGGCAGCCTCGGCAGCAGCGGCCTGCTCGGCGGCGATGCGTGCGGCCTCCTGCTCGGCGGCGATGCGGGCGGCCTCCTGCTCGGCGGCGATGCGGGCGGCCTCGGCAGCGGCGGCCTGCTCGGCGGCGATGCGTGCGGCCTCCTGCTCGGCGGCGATGCGGGCGGCCTCCTGCTCGGCGGCGATGCGGGCGGCCTCGGCAGCGGCGGCCTGCTCGGCGGCGATGCGTGCGGCCTCCTGCTCGGCGGCGATGCGGGCGGCCTCCTGCTCGGCGGCGATGCGCGCGGCCTCCTGCTCGGCGGCGATCCGGGCGGCCTCCTCGGCGGCGGCCTTCTCTGCCGCCGCGCGCTCCTTCGCCAGGCGGGCGGCCTCCCGCTGCGCCGCGATGCGGGCGGCGTCCTCCTCGGCCGCCAGGCGAGCGGCCTCGGCGCGCTCGGCCGCGGCCCGCTCGGCGGCCGCCTTGTCCGCGGCGGCCCGCTCGACGGCAGCCAGAGCGGCCGCGAGGCCGGCACCGGCCGCGGGAGCCGGGGTGGCCGGCGCCCGGCGGGCGGCGGAACGGCCGGCGGCCGTCCGGCCGGCGGCCGGGGTGCGCGGCGCCGGCGACTGCGGCACGGCGGTGGCCACGGCCTCCTCGACGGCGGCCCGGACCTCGGAGTCGTCGCTCACCACCTGCGCCAGCGCCGAGGTGAACAGCGACGGAGCGGCCGGCTCCTCGGTGGTCCACGGCGTGGCCGGCGGGCGGGCGGTAGCCCCGGTGCGGTTGCGCTGCGCCGCCGTCGCCGGTCGCGCACCCGTCGCCGCACCGGCACCGGCACCGGCACCGCCACGCGCGGCCGCGGGACGCGAGGCGGACGCCGCCCGGGCGAAGCTCGCCCGGTCGTAGACGCCGACCTCGGGCGCCTCGCCGGCCCCGTGGCCGAGCAGTCCGGCCAGCTCGTCGACCGGGTCGCGCGAGGGCCGGGCCGCACCACGGCGGACCGGCTCGCGGTGGGCCGGCGTGTACGCGTCGTCGTCCGCACCGTCGGCGAAGCGGTCGTCGCGGCTCAGAGCGGCTTCGATGCGCCGGCGCGAGTCGGCCAGCGGCGCCGGCTCGCGGCGGCGCGGCTCGACCTCCTCCACCTCGGCGACGTAGCGCTCGGTGGCGAAGAAGCCCATGACCCCGCCGCTGCGCGTCTTGCGGACGGCGACCACGCGCGCGGACGAGCCGTACTTCTCCCGCGCGGCGGCGATGGCGCCCTCACGCGTGGCGGCCTCAACGGATGGCAACGGCACCGCTCACCACTCCCAGTGACTCGATGGTGGCCGTCCGGGAGACCTCCGAGTAGGAGATCACCGGCAGCCGGGGAAGGACCTGGCGCATCAGGCGGGACAGCGCCGCCCGGACCTGGGGGGAGCACACGAGCACCGGCGCGAAGCCGTGGCGCTCGGCCTCCTCCAGCAGCCCGGAGCACCCGGTGACGAGCGCGTCGACCGCGCCGGCGTCCAGCGCCAGCACCTGGCCGGCGTCGCTCTGCCGGACCGCCTCGAGCAGGCGCTGCTCGAACCCGGGGTCCAGCGTGAGGACGTGCAGCCGCTCGTCGGGGGTGACGTAGGGATGGCTGATCGCGGCGCCGAGGGCGGCGCGCACGGCCTCGACCAGCCCGTCGAGGTCGGTCGACGTCTTCGCCCGGACCGACAGCGCCTCGAAGATGCGCACCAGGTCGCGGATGGAGACGTTCTCGGCCAGCAGCGCGTGCAGCACCCGCTGGACCTCGCCGAGGGTGAGCAGCGCCGGGGTGAGCTCCTCGACGACGATCGGGTGGGTCCGCTTGACCATCTCGACCAGCAGCCGGACGTCCTCGCGGCCCAGGAGCTCCGCGGCGTTCTGCCGCACGACCTCGGCCAGGTGCGTCGTGATCACCGACGAGCGGTCGACGACGGTGGCGCCGGCCATCTCCGCCTGCCGCTGCAGCTCCTGCGGCACCCACTTGGCGGCCAGCCCGAAGACGGGCTCGCGCGTCGCGCGGCCGGGCAGGCCGTCGAGGCCGTCGCCGATCGCCAGGACGGTGCCGGCGGGGGAACTGCCCTTCGCGGCGGGGACGCCGTTGAGCCAGATGACGTACTGCGAGGCGGGCAGGTCGAGGTTGTCGCGGGTGCGCACCAGCGGGATGACCAGGCCGGTCTCCATGGCGACCTTCCGGCGCAGCGCCTTGACCCGGTCGAGCAGGTCGCCGCCGCGGCTGGAGTCGACCAGGTCGACCAGGTCGAAGGCGACCTCGAGCTCCAGCGGGTCCACCCGCATCTTCTCGGCGATGGCCTCGGGGGAGTCGGGCTTGGGCTCGTCGTCGCCGGCGGTGGTCACCTCGGCGTCCTCGTCCACGTCGACGGTCTCCTGCATGCGGGAGGCCAGGAAGAAGAAGAGCCCCGCGATGATCAGGAACGGCAGCACCGGGATGCCGGGGATGAGGCACAGGGCGAGGGCGCCGCCGCCGGCGATGCGCACCGGCTGCTTGAAGCGGCCCAGCTGCGCGAGCAGGTCGCTGCCCATGTCGCCGTCGCTCGCCGAGCGGGTGACGATGATGCCGGTCGCGGTCGACAGCAGCAGCGCGGGGATCTGCGAGACCAGGCCGTCGCCGACGCTCAGCAGCGAGTAGGTCTCGACGGCCTCGCCGGGGGCCATGCCGTTCTGCATGACGCCGATCGCGAAGCCACCGATGAGGTTGATCAGCGTGATGATGATGGCCGCGATCGCGTCGCCCTTGACGAACTTCGAGGCACCGTCCATCGAGCCGTAGAAGTCGGCCTCGGCGGTGACCTCGCTGCGCCGTCTGCGGGCCTGCGCCTCGTTGATGAGGCCGGCGTTGAGGTCGGCGTCGATCGCCATCTGCTTGCCGGGCATCGCGTCGAGGGTGAAGCGCGCGCCCACCTCGGCGACGCGGCCGGCACCGTTGGTGATGACGACGAACTGGATGATCGTCAGGATCACGAAGATCACGAGACCGACGATCAGCGAGCCGCTGATCACGAAGTGCCCGAAGGCCTCGATCACCTTGCCGGCGAACCCCTCGCTGAGCACCAGCCGGGTCGACGAGACGTTCAGCGCCAGGCGGAACAGCGTCGCGATGAGGATCAGCGCCGGGAAGACGGCGAAGTCCAGCGGCCGCTTGATCTGCATCGAGACCAGCAGGATCAGCAGCGACGCGGTGATGTTCAGGCCCAGCAGCACGTCGAGCACCGTCGACGGCAGCGGCACCACCAGCATGAGCACGATGGCCACGACGCCGATCGGGACCGCGGCCCTGCTCATGCCTCTCACACCGAACTCATCGGCAGTTCGGCTCAACCCCGGCACCGGCCGGCAGCGGGCCCGGCGCACGCGTCACAGCCGCCCCGCCGGTCACGGGCAGGCGGCATCGCGAGACCTGCACACTCGTCGCCATCAGCCGCTGATGCCGACGACCGTGCAGATCTCGTCGCGGAGGGGAGGGGTCAGGACGCCGCGGGCAGCCTCCTGCGGCCGGCCACGGGCAGCCCCTCGACGTCGGGCGCCTCGAAGCCGGGGCGGTGGAACCCGCCGCGCACGCCGCGGGCGCCGAGCTGCATCACGAAGGCGAGCACCCGGGCGACGGCGGTGAACAGCTGCGGCGGCACCTCCTGGCCGATGTCGCACGAGGCGTGCAGGGCACGGGCCAGCGGGATGTCCTGCACCATCGGCACCCTGGCCTCGGCCGCCTTCTCGCGCAGCTTGGCGGCGATCAGGTCGGCGCCCTTGGCCACGACCCGGGGCGCGCCCTTCGCGGGCTCGTACTTCAGCGCCACGGCCACGTGGGTCGGGTTCACCAGGAGGACGTCGGCCTCGGCGACCTCGGCCATCATCCGGTTGCGCGACATGGCCAGGGCCGCCGACCGCCGGTGCGCCTTCTGGTGCGGGTCGCCCTCGGACTGCTTGTGCTCCTGCTCGATCTCGTAGCGGCTCATCTTGAGCTGCTTCATCGTCTTGACGCGGACGATCACGTAGTCGGCGACGGCGATGACCAGGCCGGTGACGGCGACGACCCGCAGCATCAGCACCGCGCAGTCGGTGAACGTGCTGACGATCGCCGAGATCGGCAGCGCGCCGGCCGAGGCGACCAGTGACTGCGCCCGGTCGCTGAAGACCACGACCACGACGCCCAGCGCCGCGGTCTTGATCACCGCCTTCGTGGCCTCCCAGAGGCCCTGGGTGCCGAACATGCGCTTGACGCCGGGGAAGGGGTTGAGCTTCTTCAGCGTCGGCTTCATGCCCTTGGCCGAGACGGTGACCCCGCCCTGGGCCGCCGACGCCACGATGCCCACGACCATGAGGCCCAGGGCCGCGGGCATGAGCGTGGAGAGGAACGCCGACAGCGCCTGCCCGAGCAGGCCGGTGACCCGCTCGGGCTGCGGGTCGTCGGCCACCGCGCCGATCTGCACGAAGAGCTCGCCGACGGCGTCGTAGGCGTTGCCGACCAGCATCGGCATCAGGAAGCTCGCGACCGCCACCCCGGCCCAGGTGCCCAGCTCCTGGGTCCGGGGGATCTGCCCGTCCTTGCGCGCCTCCTTGAGGCGCTTGGGAGTCGGCTTCTCTGTCTTCTCCCCACCGGGACCGTCCTTGGCCATCAGCTCACCCCCTCACCGGACCGGGAGAGGGGGACGCCGGCCGCCGGCCGCGCCATCAGCCGCTCCGCAGCGACACGATGGCCCGGGTGGCCTGCTCGAGCAGCGCGTCGAGGGCCGGGGGCAGCAGCGGGAAGGTCAACCCCAGCAGCGCCAGGGTGAGCATGATCTTCACCGGGAACCCGATGGCGAAGATGTTCAGCGCTGGCGCGGCGCGCGACAGCAGGGCGAGGGCGACGTCGGCCAGCAGCAGGACGGCGACCATGGGGCCGGCGATCTGCAGCGCGGCGAGGAACATCATCGAGAACGCGGTGACGAGCACCTGGCCGATGTGGTCGACCGGCACGGCCCCGCCGACGGGCAGCCCCTCGTAGGAGGTCGCGAAGCCGCGGACGATCATCAGGTGCCCGCCGCTGGTGAACAGCAGGGTGGTCGCCAGCAGGTAGTACAGCCGGCTGATCGTCCCGGTGGTGCTCATCGACAGCGGGTCGTAGGCGGGCTGCAGCGAGAAGCCGCCGCTGACGTCGATGAGGTCGCCGGCGAACTGGACGGCGGCGAAGAACACCTGCACGACGAAGCCCAGGCCCGCGCCGATCACCACCTCGGTGACGGCGCCGACGATGACGAAACCGGCGGTGGGCTCGGGCAGGCCGGCGGCGATCTGGCTGAACAGGGCCACCGACAGCGCCAGCGCCAGCGCCCCCTTCACCGGGGCCGGGATGCTGCGCGTGTTGAACGGCGGGGCCACCAGCACGAAGCCGGCCGCCCGGGCGGTGGCCATCAGCAGTGCCACGAGCGTGACCGCCGGGACCTCGAGGTCCATGCCGGTCAGGTCCGCCCGAGCAGCCGCGGGAGCGTGTCGAAGAGGGAGTGGGTGAAGCTGACCATCTCCGACAGCACCCAGTTGCCCGTGACCAGCAGCGCGATGGCGACGGCGATCATCTTCGGGACGAAGGAGAGCGTCGCCTCCTGGATCTGCGTGGCGGCCTGGAACAGCGAGATGAGGAAGCCGACCAGCAGCGCCGTGAGGAGGATGGGCGCGGCGACCTTCGCGCCGACCATCATCGTCTTGATCGCGATCTCGGTGACGTCGGCGTCGGTCACGACGACCCCTCGCCGGCGCTCGTCGTCGACGGGACCGCCGCCGGCGTCGCGCTGCCCATGGGCGAGCTCACGAGCTCGTTCGTCATGTGTAGCTCCCGACCAGTGAGGTCGTGATCAACGCCCAGCCGTCGACGATCACGAAGAGAAGCAGCTTGAACGGCAGCGACACGATCGACGGCGGCACCATCATCATGCCCATCGCCATGAGCGCGGAGCTGACGAGCATGTCCAGCACCAGGAACGGGATGAAGATGACCAGCCCGATGATGAACGCGCTCTTGAGCTCGGACAGGACGAACGCCGGGATGAGCGTGGTCATGCTCACCGACTCCCGGTCCTCGGGCTGCTCCTCGCCGGAGAGCCCGACCATGAGCTCGAGCTCGTCGTCGCGGGTGTTCTCGAGGAGGAACTCCTTGAGCGGGACGACGCCCACGTCGTAGGCCTGGCCGACCGACATCTGGCCGTCCAGGTAGGGCTGCACGGCCTGCTCGTTGATGTCGGAGAACACCGGCCCCATCACGAACAGGGTGAGGAACAGGGCGATGCCGGTGAGCACGGAGTTCGGCGGCGACTGCTGCAGGCCCAGCGCGTTGCGGGTCAGCGACAGCACCACGGCGATCTTGGTGAACGACGTCGCGAGCAGCAGCACCGACGGCGCCACGGAGAGCACCGTGATCGCCAGGATCAGCGTCACCGAGGTGCTGGGGCTGCCGCCGCCGACGGAGATGTCGACCCCGCCGTCGACCGCCGGCGCGACCGGTGCGGTCGGCGCCGCCGGGGGCGTGGGTGTCGTCGGCGCGGCCGACGCGGGGCCGGCCAGCAGCACGGCCGCCACGGCGCCGCCGATCAGCGCCAGCAGCAGGACGACGGTCCGGCGCACGGCCGGGGACGTCGCCCGCGCGGGCAGGGGGGTCGGGGTCATCAGCGACGGACCGTCCGCTCGCGCATCTGCTGGACGAACCCGTTCCAGCTGCCGCGGTCGAGCACGGAGCCGGCCAGGACGCCGCCGGGGCGGGCGCCCACGAGGGAGCGGCGCGCACCGTCCCCGGAACCGCCGGTCAGTGCCGCGGCCTGGTGGTCGGCCAGGACGGCCTCGACCGTCTCGCCGTCCACCTCGGCCAGGAGGGTCACCGTCTGGTCGGTCGCCCCGACCACGAGCACCCGGTCGGCGATGCGGATGACGTTGACCGTGCTCGCCCGGCCGACGCGCTGGTTGGCCACCACCTCGACCAGGCCGTTCGAGGCGCCCATCCCGCGCTTGCGGGCGAGGCGCGCGGCGAACCACAGGACCCCGCCGACGAAGGCCAGCGACAGGATCAGCCGGATGAGCATCCAGGTCATGGGGCCATGCCCCCGAGCTCGGAGGCGGCGTCGCTGACGATCTCGCTGATCCGCAGGCCGAAGTCCTCGTCGACGACCACGACCTCGCCCCGGGCGATGAGCGTGCCGTTGACCAGCAGGTCGGCCGGTGCGCTGGCCGCGCGGTCCAGCTCGACGACCTCGCCGGGGTGCAGCGACAGCAGCTCGCCGACGGTCATCCGGGTGCGGCCGATCTCGACGGTGACCTCCATGGCCACGTGCCGTAGCAGCTCGAGGCTGCCCCGCTGGGTCCGCTGCGGCTGGGGGAGGGTCACCTGCAGCGCCAGGGTCGCGGTGTGCTCCCCGACCTCGTCGCCGCCCAGCAGCGGCACCGCGACGAACATGCCCTTGTCGCGGAGGCCGTCGAGGGCGGTGACCGGGTCCTCGGTGCGCTCGGAGTCCACCCGCACCCGGCCCAGGGCGGAGGCGGCCGCCTCCAGCGCCGGCCGCAGCGCCGTCGCCACGTCCATCGGGCCCACCGGGGAGTTGTCCAGCGCCTCGACCACCTCGGCCGACAGCACCAGGACGACGTCGCCGGTGACCTCGCCGGACAGCCGGGCGCTGACCGCGGCGGCGGCCGTCGCCGGCAGGACCACCGCGTCGGGGTCGGTGACGGCGTCGCCGGCGACCAGGTCGACCGGCGAGGGCACCAGCGAGGCCGCGGCGGAGGCCGCGGCGACCACGACGGCGGCGATGGTCTCGGAGGCCTGGACGGAGTCGAGCGTGGCGGTCATGCGGTGTCCTTTGTGGTGTCCCGGGCGGCGTACGGGGTGGGCACGATGGCGGCGGCGAGCCGGCGGCGGTGGTTGCTGGCGATCGCGTAGGCGAACGTCACGTCGTTGGTCGTGACCTCGAGCGGGCTGTCCCGCGGGTGGCGGAGCAGCAGCACGTCACCGACCGCGAGGGAGAGCAGGTCGCTGGAGGAGACCTCCAGCGGCGCGAACCGCACGCTGACGTCGACCGGGACCAGCTCCAGCCGGGCGGCCAGCAGCTCGGCAGCGCGCTGCCGCTTGCGCTGGGCGGCCTCGGACAGGTGCGGGGAGGTGGCGTTGTTCAGCGGCGTGGCGAACGACGAGAACGGCAGGACGAGCGTCGCCTGGCCGTCCCGGTCGCCGACGGCGAGCTCGAAGCTCGCCACCATCACGGTGTCCGAGCCGGCCGCGGCCTGCGCCAGCGCGGGGTTGTACTCCAGCCCGTCGCGCACCGGCTGGATCTCGGCGATGTGCGCGAAGGCGCCCGCGAACTCCTCCAGCAGCCGGGTCAGCAGCTGGCCGGTGATGGTCGTCTCCATCGCCGTCATCGGCCGGTCCGGCTGCTCGGCGGCCCCCGAGCCGCCCAGCATGTGGTCCACGGTGGCCATCGCGATGTCCAGCGGGTAGGCCAGCAGCCCCTTGCCGGCCAGCGGCTCGAGCGTGAACGTGGTGAGGAAGTACGGGTTGGGCAGCGTCGCGACGTAGTCGTCGTAGGACTGCTGCTCGATGCTCTGCAGCTCCATCCGGGCGCCGGTGCGCAGCAGCGTCGTCAGGACGGTCGTCGCCTGGCGGGCGAAGGCCTCCTGCGCGATCTGCAGCACGCGGACGTGCTCGCGGGAGAGCTTGGTGGGGCGTCGGAAGTCGTACGTGCGGGGCGCGCCGCGGCGGCGGCTCCCCGTGGCCGGCATCCCGGCGCCCCCGGGCGCGGGTCCGTTCTCGGGGCGGGTCACGCCTCCCTCATCGGCGGACCCCGGACGCAGGCTGACCGGCGGCGCGGGGCGCCGCCGGTCAGCCGGGGAGGACGTGACGGGTGGGGACCGCGTGGTTCCTGGTGCGGCCGTCCCGGGGTGCGGCTACTGGGTCACGTACTCCGTGAAGTAGATGTCCATGACCATCTGCGTACCGGCCTCGTGGTCGGTGTAGGCCTCGATGATCTGGTGCCGCAGCGACTCCTTGAGCGCGTCGCGGGCGGTGGCGACGTCGGTCGGCTGCGCCTGGGAGAACGTCGAGATGATCAGGTCGAGGGCCCGGGAGCCGTCGACCGCCGCGCCGCCGTGGCCACCGGAGGCGGCGTCCTCGGTCAGCTGGAGGGCGATCCCGACCTTCAGGTACCCGCCGCCGGCCAGGTTGACGGCGATCGACTCCAGCGGCAGCACCTCCCCGGCCACCGGCTCGGAGGTGTCGTCGCCGGAGAAAAGGAAGAAGTAGGCGCCCGCGCCGATGGCCAGCAGGGCCACCGCCACAATGATCAGCAGCTTCTTCTTGCCGCCGCCCTTCGCCTCGTCCTCCGTCGCCTCGGCGTCGTCGGTCTTCTTCCTGCTCACGGGTGGCCTCCCTCGGTGGCGTCGGTCGTGTCGGTGGTGGTGTCGGTCGCAGTGGTGCCGGCCTGAGCGGTGCCGCCGGCGCCCGCGCTGAGGCCGGGCAGCAGCTCGTTGGCCTCGGCGGAGGCGGTGGAGAGGACGACGATGTCGACCCGGCGGTTGAGCGTGATCGCGCCGGGGTCGCTCTCGGGCACCATCGGCCGCGTGGAGGAGTAGCCGGTGGCCGACATGTGCGTCTCGGGGACGCCGGTGCCGGCGAGGTAGCGGACGACGGTCGAGGCCCGGGCACCCGAGAGCTCCCAGTTCGACGGCCAGGGACCGCCGGGCGTGACCGCCAGGTGGTTGGCGTGCCCCTCGACGTCGAGCTGGTTGGGCAGCCCGGCCAGCGCGGGGGCGATGGCGTCCAGGATCGCCCGGCCCTGCGGGAGCAGGGTGGCGCTCTCGGCGTCGAACAGGACCGGGTCGGACACGATGTGCACGACCAGCCCCCGCTCGTTGATCTCGTACCGCGCCGCGCCGGCGTATCCGGCGGCGGCGAGGGCGCCGTCGATCTGCGCCTGCACGCCCTGCAGGGAGTCGTACTGGGCCTGCGCCTCGGCGCTCAGCTGCCGCGCCTCCTGGGCGGCGGCCTCGGCGGCGGCGGCGTCGACCGACTCCTCCGCGGCCGGGGCCGGCGGGATCTGGATGTCGACGGCGGCGTCGAGGGCCGGCAGCACCGAGGAGTCGGAGCTGGTGCCCGGGCCGGTGATGGCCTGGATCGGCGCACCGAAGGCCTCGGACAGGCCCGACGCGAGGGCGGCGAACTTCTCCTTGTCGACCTGGCTCATCGCGAAGAGGACGACGAAGAGGACGAGGAGCAGCGTCATCATGTCCGCGTAGGACACCAGCCACCGCTCGTGGTTCTCGTGCTCCTCGTGCTCGGCGTGCTTCT
Organism: Blastococcus sp. SYSU D00813; assembly: GCF_054050735.1. Classification (NCBI taxonomy): domain Bacteria; kingdom Bacillati; phylum Actinomycetota; class Actinomycetes; order Geodermatophilales; family Geodermatophilaceae; genus Blastococcus; species Blastococcus sp. SYSU D00813. Next base: position 24,942 of record NZ_JBJGZX010000027.1, on the reverse strand, counting down.
TCCGTCGCCGGCCGCCGTGGCCGCCGCTCATGCGGCTTCCTTGGCGGCCTCACTGGGCGGGATCAGGGACGTGAGCTTCAGGCGGACGGCGCGCGGGCTCGTGCCGGCCTGGATCTCGGAGATGCCCTCGACGAGCAGCTCCATCTGCGCGGCCTGCAGCTCGCTGACCCGCAGGATCTTGGCGCCCATGGGGAGGAACCAGAAGTTCGCGGCCATGACGCCCCACAGGGTGGCGACGAACGCCGCGGCGATCATCGGCCCGAGCGCCTCGGGGTTGCTCAGGTTCCCCATGACGTTCATCAGGCCGACGATGCAGCCGACGATGCCGATGGTCGGCGCGTAGCCGCCCATCGTCGTCATGAACTTGGCGGCGACCTTGTCCTCGGCCTTCTTGGCCGCGATCTCGCTCTCGAGGACGTCGCGCAGCTGCTCGGGGTCGGTGCCGTCGATGCCCATCTGCAGCCCGCGCTTGAGGAACGGGTCCTCGATCTGCTTGACCTGGGCCTCGAGCGCGAGCAGGCCCTCCTTGCGGGCCTTCTCCGCGAGGCTGACCAGGGTCTGGATCTGGTCGCTGGCCGGCGGCACCTTGGCCGGGAGCACGGCCATCTTGAACCAGCCCGGCATCTTCTTGAGGTCGTCCATGGTCTGGCCGGTCATCGCGGCGCCGAAGGTCGCGACGATCACCAGGACGATGGCCGGGAGGAAGATCAGGCTCATCGGGTCGGCCCCCTCCATGATCATGAAGACCAGCAGGGCGACCAGCGAGAGGACGATGCCGATCAGGGATGCGGGATCCACGGGTCAGCGCTCCTCGCGGGCCGGGAAGGGGACGACCGAGCCGCGCGAGGGGCTGTCGTCGGTGGACTCGGTGAGCGGCGAGCGGTAGGAGCCGCGGTCCATCTCGTAGGCGGTCGCGAGGATGCTCGCCCGGTACTCCCGGATCCCGGTCAGCACGTCGTCGACGCTCTCGCGCACGACGAACTTGGTGCCGTCGACCAGGAACACCACGGTGTCGGGGTGGCCCTCGACCCGCTCGATCAGGTCGGGGTTGAGGGCGAACTGCTCCCCGTTCAGGCGCGTCACTCGGATCACGGGTCTGACCTCTTGCTCGTTCGATGGGGGAAGCAGCCGCTGCGGCATCGGCGCGGCTGTTACTGGTATCGGCCCAGGTGGGAAGGCTCTTGAGCCGAACACCCCGGCGCACCGTCGGTGGTGGTCGCGCCGGCCGTCGGCCCAGGTGGGGAGGCTCTCGAGCCGGGCCCCCCGGCGCACCGTCGGTGGTGGTCGCGCCGGCCGTCGGCCCAGGTGGGGAGGCTCTCGAGCCGGGCCCCCCGGCGCACCGTCGGTGGTGGTCGCGCCGGCCGTCGGCCCAGGTGGGGAGGCTCTCGAGCCGGGCCCCCCGGCGTGGCCGCCCCGAGCGGGGCCGGCCCGGGGGTCCGACGGCACGCACGCCGCGGCCCGGCCCCCCGACGGGGAGCCGGGCCGCGGTGCGACGGCTTATCGCTTCATGTTGACGAGGTCCTGCAGCACCTCGTCGGAGCTGGTGATGACCCGGCTGTTGGCCTGGAACCCGCGCTGGGCCACGATCAGCCCGGTGAACTCCTCGGCCAGGTCGACGTTGGACATCTCCAGCGCGCCGGCCAGCAGGGAGCCCCGGCCGCCGGTGCCCGGCGTGCCGATCAGCGCCAGACCGGAGTTGTTGCCGGGCCGGTAGGTGCTGCTGCCGGCCTTCTCCAGGCCGCCGGGGTTGGCGAAGGTGGCCAGCGCGATGCGGCCCAGGGTCACGATCTCGCCGTTGGAGAAGACCCCGCTGACCGTGCCGTCGTTGCCGAGGCTGAAGGTCTCGAGCACACCGGCGCCGTAGCCGTTCTGGTTGGTCGCCGAGGCCGTGGTCGGGCTGCCGTACTGGGTGACGCCGGTGATGTCGATCGTCACCGGGCCGGTCCAGCCCGCGGGCAGCGCGGTCAGGTCGAACGTGCCCGCCGCCGGTGCGGTGAGGTTGCCGCTGCCGTCGAAGGTCAGCGCCACGGGCGCGGCCAGCAGGCTCACCGGCGGCGCGGTGGTGGCCGGGGGCACCGGGGTGCCGGGCCGGGTGACGTCGGCCGACCAGCCGCCCGCCGTCCGCGTGAAGACGTAGGAGACGGGGATCTCCTGACCCAGGTCGTCGTACATGGTCACCTGGGTCTCGACCTGCGTGCCCACGGCGGCGGCGGCGGAGAGGTTGCCCGCCACGGTGCCACCGATCTCGCCCGCGCCACCGGTCATCTTCGGGGCGACGCCGCGGCCGAACGGGATCGTGAGGTTGGCGATCGCACCGTTCTGGTCGATGTTGCCGTCGGCGTCGGCCGTCCAGCCCTGCAGGATGGCGCCGCTGTCGGTGATGATGTTGCCGGCCAGGTCGAAGCCGAACGAGCCCGAGCGGGTGAACAGCTGCTCGGTGCCCGACCGCACCACGAAGAAGCCGTCGCCCTCGATCATGAAGTCGGTGGCGCGGCCGGTGGTCTGCGTGGCGCCCTGCGCCCAGTTCGTGCTGATGCCGGCGACCTTGACGCCCAGGCCGACCTGCGCGGGGTTGCTGCCGCCGTTGCCGTCGACGGGCGCGCCGCCGGCGCGCAGCGTCTGGGACAGGGCCGCCTCGAACACGGCGGACTGGCTCTTGTAGCCGACCGTGTTGACGTTGGCGATGTTGTTGCCGGTGACGTCGAGCTTGGTCTGGTGGGCCTTCAGGCCGGAGATGGCCGAGAACATGGAGCGGAGCACGGGGGGTCCCTTCGGGGGATGGGGTGGGGGACTTCGGAGGGGAGGGCTTACGACGACGCGGGGAGCGAGACCTCGGTCAGGCGGGTGAAGGGCACCTCGCGGCCCCCCACGACGGCGACCGGCTCGTCGGCCCCGAAGCGGACGGAGCTCACCGTCCCGGTGCGGGTGACGCCGTTCTCGTCGGTCCAGGCGACGGCGTGGCCGACGAGCGCCCCGGCCGACAGCGACTTCTGCAGGGTGAGCAGCGACGCGTTCTGCTCCGACAGCTCCTCCAGCTTCTCGACCTGGCTGAACGTCGCCGTCTGCGACATGAACTCGGTCGTGGAGGCCGGGTTGTTGGGGTCCTGGTAGCGCATCTGGGCGACCAGGAGCTGCAGGAACATGTCCTTGCCCATCTGGTCGGGCCGCTCCACCGAGGTGGTGGGGACGACGGGCGGCACCGTGGTCGCGCCGCTCACGGGGGTGGTCATCGCAGGTCCTCTCTCAGACCCGGACGTCGAGTCCGGACGACATGGGGTGGGCGGGACGGGCCAGGCGGCCGGTGTCGGCGTCGGTCTCGCGGGTCCACGGGCGGCCGTTGCCCTCCCCGTCGCCGCGGGCGGCGGCCCGCTCGCGGGCCTCCCGCTGCTGCTGGTGCTGCGCGGCGGTCCAGGGGTCGCCGCCGTCGCGGCTCACGTCCAGCTTCGAGCAGGTCAGCCCGGAGGCCTCGAGGTCGCGGCGCAGGTCGGGCAGCGCGTCCAGCAGGGCCGCGCGGCCGGCCTCGGAGGCGTGCCGCAGGGTCAGGTCGACGGTTCCGTTGTGGACGGTCACCCGGACCTCGACGGTGCCCAGCGACTCCGGCGTCAGCACCATCGTCATCGTGTGCGTGCCGTCGGGGCGGCTGGCCAGCTGGGCCACGACCGGGGCGACCTGCGGGGCGACGGGCGGTGGCGGCGGCGCCGGGGTCTGGGCGGCAGCGCCCGCCGGCGCCGGCGCGGACGTCACCGGAGCCGCCGGGGCGGCGGCCGGCGTCACCGGGGGCGCGGGGGTCTCCCCGCCGGCACCCTGCCCGGTGGCGGCGTGCTCCTGCCCGGCGGCGGCGGCGGCCGGGACGGGGAGCCCGGCGACGGCCGGCGCGGCCGGTGCGGCGGCCTGGTCGGCCGGCTGTGCGGTCGGCGTCGCGGTGTCCGCCGGGGGAGCGGGCACGACGACGACGCCGGCCGGGAGACCCGACGCGGCGCCGGCGACCGACGGGAGGACCGTGGCAGGGACCGCGGCGGCAGGAGCCGGGACCGGAGCGTCCGCCGGGGCAGGAGCCGCGGGGACGGACGTCGCGGCCGGGGCCGCCGGCGGCGTCGCGGCGGCCGGGGCGGTCGGCAGGCCCGTGGCGGTCGGGGCCGCGGGGAGGCCGGCCGGCACACCCGCCGGGACGGCGGCCGGCGTCGTGCCGGGCACCGGCGCGGGCACGCCCTGTGCCGCGGTGGCGGGCGCCGGCGCGACCGGGCCGGTCGCCGGGACGGCGGTGGCGCCCGCCGGCGGAGCCGGGGTGGGTGCGCCGGCCGGGACGACGACGGCGAGGGCGAAGGCGAAGGCAGCCGGGTCGAGCACCTGCGGGCCGGCCGGCCCCGCCTCCGCCTCCTCCTCGGGGGCGGCGTCCGCATCGGCCACGGGGGCTGCCGGGGCGTCGTCCTCCGGAGCCGTCGCGTCGGGGCCGGCCTCGGGGCGGCCGCGGTCGCTGCCGAGCGCGTCGTCCAGCGCGGAGGCGAAGCGCGGCGAGTGGCGCAGCGCCGCGGCCTGCGGGGGCAGGCTCGGCGCGGCCGGCAGCAGCGAGGGGAGGGCGGGTGCTGTCATGAGTAGGTCTCCGCGGCCCTGAGGACCTTCGACACGTAGGACTGGGTCTCCCCGTACGGGGGGATGCCGCCGTAGCGGGACACGGTGCCCGGGCCGGCGTTGTAGGCGGCCAGGGCCAGGCTGGTCGAGCCGAACTGGTCGGTCAGCTGCCGCAGGTAGCGGGCGGCGCCGTCGATCGCCGACGCCGGGTCGCTCGGGTCGACCCCGAGACCGCGGGCGGTCGCGGGCATGAACTGCATGAGGCCCGTCGCGCCGGCCGCGGAGACCGCCGAGGGGTCGAAGCCCGACTCGGTCCTGGCCACCGCGGCGAGCAGCGCGGGGTCGACGCCGTGCCGGGCGCCGGCCGCGGTGAACAGGTCGGAGTAGGGGACGCCGCCCAGGCCGCCGCCGGAGGTCGCCGTGGCGACCGGCGCCGCGGCGGGGGTGTCGGGCAGCACGCGGCGGATGAGCGCCGGGTTGCCGACGTCCTGGACCCTGACGACGTCGCCGGCCTGCGGCGCGGCGATCATCTTGCCGTCACCGATGTAGATGCCGACGTGGTCGATGCCGGACCGCGACGAGGAGTGGTCGAAGAAGACCAGGTCACCGGGGCGGGCCTCGGCCAGGCTCGCCACGGGCGTGCCGGCGGTGGCCTGCTGGGCGGAGGTGCGCGGCAGGTCGATGCCCAGGTCCTCGTACACCCGCTGCACGAGCCCCGAGCAGTCCAGGCCCGACGCCGGGTCGGTACCGCCCCAGGCGTACGGGACGCCGAGGTAGCGCCGCGCCGCCTCCACCACGGAGGCGCCGGCGGTGCCGGTGCCGCTCCCGGCCGCGGCGCTCGCCGAGGTGCCGGTCAGGCCGGCGGCGGCGGCCGCGCTCGACCAGGCGGCGGAGGTCGGGGACACCTGGTTGGCCGACAGCATGAGGATCCGGTTCTGGATCGCGGCGATGCGGCCCTGGACCGCGGTCAGCCCCTCCACGTCTCCTCCTCCCTGTGCTCCGGTCGTCCCGGCTCGGTCCGGGCGGACCACCGGCCGGTGACCAGGTCGTCGACGGCCCGGGTCTCGGCGGCGTCCTCGGCGTGCCGCAGGGCCAGCTCGTGCCGGTCGCGCAGCTTCTCCAGCGCCTTGGTCTCCTGCGCGGCGGCGGTCCACCGGGCGCGCAGGAGCTCCGCGTGCTCGGCCGACGCCTGTGCCGTCGACCGTGCAGCTGCTACATCGGCAGCCGCGGCCCGCGATGCGACCATCGCGGCGAGGAAGCCGTCCCGGGTGTGCGTGCCGGTGACGGCGCGGGCGGGCAGCGCGCCGGCCAGTTCCTCCGCGCGGCGCTCCGCCGCGCGCGCCGCCGACTCGGCGTCGGCGTAGGCGCGCGAGGCGGCCTTCTCCGCCGCGTCCCGCACGCGCAGCACCGGCGCCAGGCGGAAGGCCTGCCGCTTGCCCATCAGCGCACCCGCCGCATCAGGACGTCACGATGCGGCGCAGCCGGTCCCAGGCCTCGGCGGTGCTCGTCGTGTCGTCCATCGACTGGCGGAGGAAGGCGTCGAGCGCGGGGGACAGCGCGCGGGCCCGGTCGACCAGCGGGTCGCTGCCGGCCTGGTAGGCGCCGATCTCGACGAGCTCCTTGACGTCGCGCAGCGCCCCGAGCAGCCGCCGGGCCTCGCGGGCGTCGGCCATCCGGGCCGCGGGCACCACCGCGCCGGCCACGCGGGAGATGGACTCGAGCACGTCGATGGCCGGGAAGTGGCCGGTGGTCGCCAGCTTGCGGGTCAGCACGACGTGGCCGTCGAGGATGGAGCGGGCGGTGTCGGCGATCGGCTCGTTGTGGTCGTCGCCCTCCACCAGCACGGTGTAGAGGCCGGTGATCGACCCGGTCGCGCCGGTGCCGGCCTTCTCCAGCAGCTTGGGCATCATCGCGAAGACGCTCGGCGGGTAGCCGCGGGTGGCCGGCGGCTCCCCGGCGGACAGGCCGACCTCCCGCTGGGCCATCGCGGTGCGGGTGATGGAGTCCATGAGCAGCAGCACGTCGCGGCCCTGGTCCCGGAAGCCCTCGGCGATGCGGGTGGCGACGAAGGCGGCCTTGAGCCGCACCAGCGGCGGCTCGTCGGAGGTGGCGACGACGACGACGGTGCGCGCCAGCCCCTCGGCGCCGAGGTTCTCCTCGAGGAACTCCTTGACCTCGCGGCCGCGCTCGCCGATCAGCGCGATCACCCGGACGTCGGCCTCGGTGCCGCGGGTGATCTGCGCCAGCAGCGTCGACTTGCCCACGCCGGAGCCGGCGAAGATGCCCAGCCGCTGGCCCTTGCCGATGGGCACGAGGGTGTCGAGGGCGCGCACCCCGACCGGCAGGGGCTGCTCGACCCGGCGCCGCGCGAGCGCGTGCGGGGTCTCGCTGGCCAGGTCGACCCAGTGCACGCCGCCGCCCAGCGAGGGACCGCCGTCGATGGGCCGCCCCAGGCCGTCGAGCACGCGGCCGAGCAGGGCCGGGCCCACCGGCACCTGCAGCGGCATGCCGGTGCTGCGCACCGGCGCGCCGGACTGCACGCCCGACAGCTCACCGAGCGGCATGCAGGTCAGCCGGTCGCGGGCGACCGCCACCACCTCGGCCAGCAGGCCGCGCGGGCCGGGGTTCACCTCGACGAGGTCGCCGACGGCCGCCGGCACGCCCTCGACGCTGAGGGTGAGCCCCATGGCGCCGACGACGGAACCGGTGAGCTCCGGCCGGGCCGCGAGCCGGGCGCGAGAAAGGACCCCGTCGCCCCCCACCGCTCGCCAGCTCGCGGCGGGCCCCTGCGACGGGGCCATCAGGGTGCTCATGAGCGCAGCACCGCCCGGACCCGGGCCAGGGCGCTGCCCAGCTGGGCGTCGACCCGCTGCACGCCGCACTCGCCGATCGCACCGGCGCGCTCGACGGACAGGTCCCCGACCACGGTCACCGACGCGGGGAGGGCGGCCAGCGCCTCGGCGGGCACCTCGGCCAGGTCGTCGGGGTGCAGCCGCACCACGCTCGGGGCGTCGGCGGGCAGCAGCGTCATCGCCCGGCGCAGGGCGTCCACCCCGGCGGAGTCGACCGTCGCGAGCTCCCGCCCGAGCAGGTCCTCGACCAGGACCAGCACCGCGTCGAGCACCTGGTCGCGCAGCTCCTCGGCGGCGGGCACGGCGGCCTGCTCCAACTGGGTGGCAGCGGCGCCGAGAGCGGCGGTCGCCGACACCAGCCGGCGCTCCCACCGGGCCTGGGAGTCGGCGAGCCGGGCCTGGGCGGCCTGCTCGGCCTCGGCCATGGCGCCGGCCGCGGCGGCGACGCCCTCGGCGTGACCGGCGGCGAACCCCTCCCGGCGGGCGTGCTCGCGCAGCCGGGCCAGCTCCTCGGCGTAGACGTCGCCGAGGCGCAGCACGCCGCGGCCGTTGGGCACCGGCAGGTCGGCGGCGCGGCGCACCGTCGTCCGCCGCTCCACGACCTCCGGCGACGGCACCGGCTCCGGCACCGGCTCCGGCCGGGGCGCGGGGACCTGCTGCTGCACCGGCGGCGCCAGCGGCACACCGGCGGCCTGCCGGTAGGGCGTGGCCGCGCGGGCCGACGCCCCCCTCAGCAGGACCGACGTCCGGCCGTCGTCAGGCGACGAAGTCATCGTCGCCACCGCGGTTGATCGTCAGCACACCCTGCTCCTCGAGCGTGCGGATGACGCCGACGACCTTGCCCTGGGCCTCCTCGACCGTCCGGGTCCGGACCGGGCCGAGCAGCTCGATCTCCTCGGCGAGGTTCTCGGCGGCGCGCTCGGAGAGGTTCCGGACGACCTTGTCGCGGACGTCGGGCCGCACGCCCTTGAGGGCGGTGGCCAGGTCGTTGGCCTCGACCTCGCGCAGCACCAGCTGCAGCGAGCGGTCGTCGATGGTGACGATGTCCTCGAACACGAACATCTGCGCGCGGACCTGCTCGGCCAGCTCCGGGTCGGTGTTGTCCAGCCACTCCAGGATGGAGCGCTCGGTGGGCCGCGGCGAGCGGTTGATGATCTCGACCAGGGTCTCGACGCCGCCCACCGTGGACATGTCCTGGTGCGCCAGCAGCGAGCCCATCCGCCGGCCCAGCTCCTCCTCGACCAGCCGCACCATCTCGGGGGTGGTGCGGTCCATCGTGGCGATCCGGTGGGCGACCTCGGCCTGCTGCTCGGGCGTGAACGCCGACAGGACCTCGGCCGACTGCGCGGGCGTCAGGTGGGCGAGCACCAGGGCGATGACCTGGGGGTGCTCGTCCTTGAGGAAGGTGACCAGCTGGCGGACGTCGACGTTGCGCAGCGAGGCGAACGGCACCTCGGTGTAGACGACGTTGAGCCGGGCGAGGATGCCCTCGGCCTTGTCCTCGCCGAGGCCCGCGGCCAGGATCTCGCGGGCGAAGTCGACGCCGCCGCGGCCCACGTAGCGCTGCGCCGACATCATCTCGTGGAACTCGGTGAGGACGCCGTCGACGTCGTCGGGCTCCACGGTGTTGAGCTTCATCAGCTCGCGCGTCAGCGCCTCGACCTCGCGCGGCCGCAGCTTGGCGAGCAGGACGCCGGCCTCGTCCTTGGTCATCTGGGCGAGGAAGACGGCGGCCTTGCGCAGCCCGGGCATCTCCGGGCGCTTGGGGGCGGGGGGCAGCGCGGGCAGGTTGGTCGGCGCGGCGCCGACGAGCTGCTCGACACTCGCGATGCTCACGGTCGGACCCTCTCGGTCGGGGTGGTCGTCACTTGGTGCCGCTCTCGCTCAGCCAGCCGCGCAGCATCTGGGCGACCTCGTCGGGCCGCTCGCTGACCATCGTGGAGATCTCGCCGCGGACCCGGGCCCGCTCGGCGGCCTCGAGTTCCAGGGCCCGGTTGTCGACGGTCCGCTCGAGCAGCACCGTCTCGTCGCGGGTGCTGGCCACCCGCAGCCGCTCCAGCTCGGCCATGACGTCGTCGTCGAACTCGAGCGGCTCGTCCTCGTCCTCGCCGCGCCGGCGGCTGCGCAGCCACACGACCAGGACGAGCAGGGCGATGCCCAGGCCGATGGCGCCGGTCTTGATCAGCGACCACATCTGGGCCTGCTGCTCGGCCTCGCGGGCCGCCGCCATCTCCGCGGCCGCCTGCTCGGCGGCGTCGTCGTTGAAGGCGAGGGAGGCGACGGAGATGTCGTCACCGCGCTCGGGGTCCAGGCCGATCGCGTTGCCGATCAGGTCCTGCACCTGCGCCTGGTTGAGGTTGCCGGCCACGGTGTCGTCGAGGACGACGGCCACCGTCAGCCGGTTGACCTGCCCCGGTGCGGTCACGGTGTTGGTGACGGTCTGGTCGACGGCGTTGTTCGCCGTCGACGACTCCGTGGTGTAGGTGGAGTCCCCGCCGGTGGTGCCGGCGTCCGCGGTGTTCTCCGGGCCGAGGACGCCGCCGACCGCGGCGCCGCTGCCGGTGTACTCCTCGCTGGCGGTCTGCTCCGACAGCGGCCGGGCGCCGTTGTCCTGGTAGGTGGTCGAGGTGCTCTCGCTCTGGTTCATGTCCAGGTCGGCGCGCACCGAGACCTCGGAGCGGCCGGGGCCGAGCACGCGGTCGAGGATCGACTGTGCGTTGGCCGCCAGGCGGTTCTCGTAGTCGGTCTCCATCTGCGAGCGCGCGTCGCCGGCGGCGGAGGTGACGCCCTGCCCGGCGGCCGACAGCAGCTGCCCGGAGGTGTCGCTGACGGTGACCTGCTCCGGGGTCATCCCCTCGATGCTGGAGGACACCAGGTTGGTCACCGACTGGATCTGCTCGCCCGACAGCTGGGTGCCCGGCGCGAGGTCCAGCAGCACCGACGCGGTCGGGTCGGCCTCGTCGGTCGCGAAGACCTCGTCCTCGGGCAGCGCCACGTGCACGACGGCCTGCCGCACGCCCTCGAGCGACTCGAGGGTGTTGGCCAGCTCGCCCTCGATGGCCCGCTGGTACTGCTTCTGCTGCTGGAACTCGCTGGTGGTGATGCCCTGCTCGTCCAGCAGCGCGTACCCGGTGTCCGAGCCGGCCGGCAGGCCCTTGCCGCTCATCGCCAGGCGCAGGTCGTAGACCTGCTCGTTGGGGACCAGGATCGTGCCGCCGCCGTCGGCGAGCTCGTAGGAGACGCCGCTGGCGTTGAGCTCGTCGACGATCGCCGAGGCGTCGCTGGAGGCCAGGTTGCTGAACAGCGGCGCCATGGTCGGCGTCGTGATCCAGTTGTAGAAGAAGAACCCGCCGAGCCCGAGCCCGACGACGAGCAGGCCGATGACGACCTTCTGCCCGAGACTGATCGTCTCGAGCGCGGAGCGCAGCCGCCCCAGGGGGCCGGCGAGTGCAGCGGGCATCAGATGGGCATCCTCATGATCTCAGTGAAGGCCTCGACGGCCTTGTTCTTGAGCGTCACGAACATCTCGGTGGTGAGCGCCGCCTCCTGGGCGGCGATCATGTAGTCGTGCACGTCCTTGAGGTCGCCGGTGGCGGCCTGGACGGCGAGGGCGTCGGCGGAGGACTGCGCGCCCTGCACGTCCTCGATGGCCCCGGTGAGCACGTCGGCGAAGCCGTTCTCGGTGGCCGGGACCGCCGGGGGCTCGGAGACGGCCTGGGTCTGGCCGATCGAGGAGATCGTGGGGAAGGACGGGATCGAGATGCCGCCGATGGGCGAGGTCATGGTCAGTTCTTCCCGAGGTTGAGGGCGGCCCGGTAGGCGTCGGTGGCCCGCTCGATCGACGAGAGGTTGGCCTGGTAGCCGCGCTGCGCCATGATCAACTGGGTCATCTGGTCGGCGAGGTCGATGTCCGGGTAGCGGACGTAGCCGTCCGCGTCGGCCAGCGGGTGGTCCGGCTCGTGGACCAGCCGGCCCTCGCCGCTGCCGAACTCCGCCCCGGCGACCCGGACGCCGCCCTCGCCGCTGCCGTAGTCCACGGCCTGGGCGACGACGAAGCGCTCCTTGAACGCCTCGCCGTCGGTGGAGCTGACGTTGTTGATGTTCGCGATGTTGTCCGAGACGGCGTCCAGCCACTTGCGGTGCGCGTAGAGACCGGTGCCGGAGATGTTCAGGGCGTCGAACACGTCACTGCGTCCTCAGGGCCGAGCGCAGCAGGCCGTACTTGCCGTCGAGCGCGTTGAGGGCCAGCTGGTAGCGCAGCCCGGTCTCGGTGGCGGTCACGGTCTGGGCGTCGAGGTTCACGTTGTTGCCGTTGGTGTTGGTCGGCTCCAGCGACCGGGAGACCGAACCGCCGGTCACGCTCGGCGTCTTGCCGTGCGCCAGCTCGCTGCGCAGCGTCGACTCGAAGTCGGTGACGCCGGCGAGGTAGCCCGGGGTGTTGATGTTCGCGATGTTGTCGTTGGTGACGCGCTGCCGCTGGGCGAGCCCGGACAGGGCCGCGTGCAGCGTCGTCATCGTGACGTCGCCGATCATCGGGCGGCCCGCGCAGGGGCGGTGCGCCGACGAGCGGAGCGCAGGCGGGCAGGACGGCAGGACACGACGGGCCTCCGGGTACGACGAAGAGACACTCGCGAGCGAGTGGGAGCCGCCGATCCGTGGCGAAGATGGTGCTGTCCGTGCAGGGCAGTCATCGGCAGCCGGCGCCCGCCGCTTGACCTCCGTCCGCCACGCAGGTGACGGGCGGGACGCGGGGTCCGGACGAGGTCGGCGGGGGACCGGTGGCCGGTGTGACCGCTGGTGCGCCACGTCCGCCACCCCTGCCCGTCGCGCCCGCCCCGCAACGCCGACGACCGGGCCCGCCGTGTGGCGGACCCGGTCGTGGGGGGTGCTGTGAGGACCCCCTCCAGAGGACGGGGCCGGACTACATGGCGCGGTCGACGAAGGCGGCGACGGGGCGCGTGCGCGCGTAGGCCATGCGGGCGGCGAGGTCGCGCTGCTGGCGCGACTGCAGGATCCGCTCGGCGAGCTCCTCGGCGACGGCGAGCTGGTGCTGCAGCAGCCGGGCGGCGCGTTCGCGCAGGTCCATCGGCAGCGGGCCGAGGTGCTGCGGCGGCGTCCAGTCGGCGGTGCGCCGGCCCCAGGCGGCGATGTCCTCGGTCCGCCCGGCGTCGAGCGACTCCTGGGCGGCGAGGACCTCGCCCTCCATCTCCTCGAGGACGGTCGCCCACTCGGCCGGCAAGTCGTCGCCGGCCCGCCGCGCGGTCACGCGGGGCTCGCGGCCAGGCTGGCGGCTGCCTGCCGCCAGGCGTCGCGGAGCGGCTCGACGACCCGCCGGCAGTCGCCGACGCGCCGCAGGTCGCCCTTGGTGTTGGCCTGCATCAACTCGTTGAGCAGCCACGTGTAGAGCGAGGCCAGCCGGGGGCCGCCCTCCCAGACGTCGACCTGCAGGCTGGCCCGCAGCTCGAAGACGATGTCCTGGGCGTGCTTGAGCTGCTCGTTCGCGGCGGCCCGGTCCCCCTCGGTCAGGGCGGTCGTGGCCCGCTCGAGGTCGAGGGCCAGCCGGTCGTAGAGCATGACCAGCAGCTGCTGCGGGGACGCGGTGGCGACCGAGTCGCCCAGGTAGCGGGCGCGCAGGGCGGCGGTAGTCATGGGACCTCCAGGTTCGGGGGAGCGTTCGGGGGTCAGGACTTCGACGAGAGCGAGCCCAGCTGCGAGGCCAGCCACGACGACTGGTTCTGCAGCGAGCCGAGCGCTGTCTCCATGGCGGTGAACTGCTTGGTCAGCGCGGCGCGGCGGAGCTCGAGCCGGCGGTCCCACTCGTCGATCCGGTCCTGCAGCGCGGTGGCGGCGGCGTCCTGGGTCTTGGCCCGGACGACGAGCGAGCCGGTGACGGAGTCGCTGGCCTCCTTGACGACACCGAGCAGCCGCTGGGCCACGCCCTCGACCGCGGTCGCCCCGCTGCCCGAGCCGCTCACCAGCTTCTGGGTCAGCGCGGGGTCGGCGGTCAGGGCCTTGGTGAAGGCGGCCTTGTCGAAGGTGACGGTGCCGTACCGGGTGAGCTGGATGCCGGCCTGCGCGGCCGACGCCGTCCCGCCGATCGCGTCCGACACGGCCTCGAGCACCTTGCCGGCCAGGCCGCGCAGCGTGCTGTCGCCCTTGAGGACGGCGATGCTGCCGGTGGTCGTGTCCGTGTAGCCCTTGATCGAGCTGAGCACGGCGTTGGCGGCGTCGACGAGCGTCTGGACGGCGGTCGCGACGGCGTCGGGGTCGCTGACCACGTCGACGGTGACCGGGTCGGTCGAGGCCTTGCCGACCGTCACGGTCACGCCGGGCAGCAGGTCGGTGAACGTGTTGCTGGTCGAGGTGGCCGAGAAGCTGTAGGTGCCGGTGCCCTTGACGGTGACCTTGGCGTCGGAGCCCGCCGTCAGCACCTCGACGCCGAGGCCGGTCACGTCGAAGGCGCCGTCCGCGCCGGCGGCCGCGGCGGACAGCTGCAACCGGCCGCCGATCGCGCTGCCGGTGATCCCGGCGCCCGCGGCGTTGATGGTCGCGATCGCGTCGTTCAGGGAGGAGCCGGCGGTGATGGTGACCGTCTTCGCAGCGGTGTCGCCGTCCCGGTCGGCGAGGGTGACCGTGAGATCGGAGGCCGGCGGCGTCCAGGCGGCGGTGCCGACGACGGTGTGCCGGGCGGCCAGGGAGTCGACGGTGAGGGTGGTGGACCCCGGGACGGCGGTCGCGCTCGCCGTGACGGCGACGGCCGCCGAGCTGCTGGTCGCCTTCGCCGCGCCCCACGTGGCCGCCTTGCCCAGGGCCTCGGCCGCGGCGCGCAGCGCGTCGAACTTCGTGTTGACGGCGCGGTAGGCGGTCGCGTCGGCCTTGGTGTCGACGAGCTTGTTCTTGAGCAGCGTCTGCGAGTTGGCCTCGATCGCGACCAGCGAGTCGATCAGGCCTGCGGTGTCCATGCCCGAGATGAGACCGGTGCTGACACTGACCACGAGGAGGCCTTTCGGGATCGGGTGCTACGGGGCGGAGCGCCGATGAGGGGGGTGGCCGATGGCCACCCCCCTCACCGGGTGGAACTGGTGGTGCTGCTCAGGTCAGCGCAGGAGCTGCAGGATGTTCTGCGACGCCTGGTTGGCCTGCGCCAGCATCGCGGTACCGGCCTGGCTGAGGATCTGGGTCCGGGAGAAGTTGGTCATCTCCTGGGCCATGTCCGTGTCCCGGATCCGGGACTCGGCAGCCGTCAGGTTCTCGATGGTGACGTTGAGGTTGTTGATGGTGTGCTCGAAGCGGTTCTGCAGCGCACCGAGGTTCGCCCGAGCGGTCGAGGTCGACGTGATGACGGCCTGGACGGCGTCGCTGCCACCGCTGGCGGAGAGGCTGCTGACGCTGGTGCTGGCGCTGAGCGCGACGTCGATCTTGTCCGCCGAGGCGTAGCCGACCTGGAAGGTCGCGGTGGACGAGTTGCCGAACAGGGCCACACCGTTGAACTTGGTGTTGGTCTGGATCCGGCCGATCTCGGTCTTGAGGGCCTCGAACTCCTGGGAGATCGCGGCCTTCGACTCGGTGTTCTGCGTGCCGTTCGCGTACTGCACGGCCAGGTCGTTCATCCGCTGCAGCATCGAGGTGACCTCGGTGAGGGCACCTTCCGCCGTCTGGACGACCGAGATGCCGTCCTGCGCGTTGCGGGCGGCGACCTTGAGGCCACCGATCTGCGAGCGCAGGCCCTCGGAGATGGCCAGGCCGGCCGCGTCGTCGGCGGCGCGGTTGATGCGGAAACCGCTGGACAGCTTCTCCAGCGACTTGCCCATCTGGGTGTCGGTGACCGACAGGTTGCGGTACGCGTTGAACGCCGCGATGTTGGTGTTGACGCTGAGACCCATGGTGTTCCTCCTTGGACGGGGCCTTCCTGATCCCGCTGGCATCCGTGCTGGCGGGCGTTGCAGGGGAGACTTCGGCCGGGCCGGGTGGCACCTTGACCCGAACGCCCCACTTTTTCCGCGATGTCACCCGGGCGGGCCGGTCCGGGGGTGCGGGGCTGCTGGGACTGCCGTGGCGAGTGGGGGCCCCGGCGCCCGGGTCCGGCGTGTCCGGGGGCGGGGACCGGCGCCCGGCGGCGAGGGTGCTGGGTACAGCGGGGGAGTCCGTCGCGACCACGCGCCGACCGCCCCCGGTCTCCACTGCCCGGAGCGCTGCCGTCCCGCCCCGCGCCGCCGCCGGACGGGTCCGCGCGCCCGGGCCGAGTGCAGTGAGGACGCACGCCCATGAAGGTCCTGATCAGCCGCACCCTGTTCCTGGGTTCGCTGTACCACCGCGTCGAGGAGCCGGCGCGGGCCGTGCGCGAGGCGTTCCCCGACGTCGACGTGCAGGTGGTGCGCGGGCTGTCGACGACGATGGTCCAGCGCCCCGGGGAGGAGGGGCTGACGGTCGGCGGCGTGGACGCCCAGGGTGCCGACGTCGTCGTCCTCCAGCTGCCCAAGACGATCGAGATGCTGCAGTGCATGCGGCTGCTGCAGGCCCAGGGCGTCGCCGTCGTCGTCGAGATGGACGACCTGCTCTCCGCCGTCCCCTTCGGCCACCAGGGGCACGCCGCGCTCGTCCGCAGCGGCGCCGCCGACCTCGCCCGCCAGTGCGCCGCCGAGGCCGACTTCCTCACCGTCTCGACGCCGGCCCTGCTGCAGGAGTACGGCCGGCACGGCCGCGGCATGGTGGTGCCCAACGCGATCCCCCGCCGGATCGTCGAGCTGCCGCCGGCCTACGAGCGCGACCCGGAGGTGCTGACCGTCGGCTGGACCGGCTCGGCCACCACGCACCCGTACGACCTGCAGGTCATGGAGTCCGGCCTGGCCCAGGCGCTCGAGCGCACCCGCGGTCGCAGCCGGTTCGCCGTGCTCGGCCAGGCCTCCGACGTCCGCGACTGGCTGCGGCTGCCCGAGGCGCCCGAGGAGATGCCGTTCATCCAGGACGTCGACGGCTACCTGACCGCGGTCGGCGAGCGGTTCGACGTCGGCATCGCGCCGCTGCGGATCGACCGCTTCAACACGAGCAAGAGCTGGCTGAAGGTGCTGGAGTACTCCGCGCGCGGGGTGCACGCCGTCCGCTCGCCCAGCGCGGAGTACGAGCGCCTCGGCCTGGGCCGGCGCGCTAAGAAGCCGCGGGACTGGGCGCAGCTGGTCGGCCGGGCCCTGCAGGACACCGACTACCGCCGCGAGGTGGCCGCGCGGGACCGGGAGGCGGTGCTGGCCGGTCACCTGACCGAGCACACGGCGCCGATGTGGCTCGAGGCCTGGCGCCGGGCCCGTGACGTCCGCTCCAGGGCGGACCGCATCGGCGCCTGACCGGCTGCACGCCACCGGCCCGCCCCGGTCCTCCGGGCGGGCCGGTGGCGTCTCGGCGGTCGTCCCCGGTCGTCCCCGGTCGTCCCCGGGACCGGCCCGGGGACGACGACGGCCCGGACCCCCTGCCGGGGTCCGGGCCGTCGTCGTGCGTGCGGGCGGTCAGGCCGGACGGGTGGCGCGCTGCGCCACGTCGGCCCACGGGTTGCGGGGCCGGGGCAGCGGGGGAGGCGCGTTGCGGCCGGCGACCCGGTCGACGTAGGAGCGCTGCTGGTTGCGGGCGCGGACGCCGCCGTCGGCCGGCACGGCCCGTCCCTCCCACACCTCGCTCATGGCGGCGTGCAGCAGGGTGAGGGCGCGGGCGCGCATCTGCGAGACGCGGGAGAGCGTGACCCCGAGGTCGGCCGCGATCTCGGTGAGCGACTCCCCGCCGAAGAAGTTGCGGTCGATGACCTCGTCGAGGCGGTCGGGCAGCTCCCGGATCGCCTGCTGGAGGTACCGCGCCCGCTCGGTGCGCAGCACCGCACGCTCGGGCGACTCGCCGGGGTCGGGGAGGTCGAGGCCGCCGCCGGTGTCGGAGCCGGCCTCGGCGTCGATGCTCACCATCACCGCGCGGTGGACGTCGACCTGCAGCGCGTCCAGGTCGCCCTGCCGCACCCCGAGGCTCTCCGCGAGCTCCTCGCGGGTCGGCGGGCGGCCGAGGCTGACGGTCAGCGCGTCGGCGGCCGCGTCGGTCCGCCGGGCCGCGGCCCGCACCGAGCGGCTCGCCCAGTCACCCGAGCGCAGCTCGTCGAGCACCGCTCCCTGCAGCCGCGGCAGGGCGTACGTGGCGAAGGTGGCGCCGGCGTCCGGGTCGAACCGGCGCGCGACCTCGACCAACGCCACCTTCGCGCAGGACAGCAGGTCCTCGCGGCTGACGTGGGAGGGCAGTGAGATGCGGGAGGCCACCGCGTTCACGGCGAAGGAACACAACGGCAGGTGTTCGGTCACCAGCGCGTCCACCGCACCCGGCGATCGGGGTCGGGGAACGGCCGCAGGACGCTCGGTCACCGGGGATCGGGCTGCTCGCACGTCCCTTCTCTCGGCAGGCCACGCACCCGTCGGCACCGTCGTCCGGTCGCGAACATCTGACAACGTCCGCCCCTCGGCTTGAGGGTTCCTCGCCGGGTGCCGATGGCTGGTCTGCGAGACGACGGGGCCGCACCGGCCCCCGCACGGACGAGGGAGGCGGTGGGACGTGGACTACCAGCACCTGTCGACGTTGCTGTGGCGGGAGCAGGAGCTGCTGGACCTCCTCCTGTTCAAGGCCGAGGAGAAGCAGTACCTGATCGTCACCGGCAAGACCCGCTGGCTGGCCCGCATCGCGCACGAGATCGAGGTCGTCCTCGACCAGCTGCGCACCCTCGAGGTCGAGCGCGCCGCCGTCACCGAGTCCCTCGCCGTGCGGCTCGGTCTGGACGCCAACCCCTCCCTGCGCCAGGTCGCCGAGGCCGCACCGGCCCCGTGGAACGACCTGTTCACCAAGCACCACGAGGCGCTGCTGGTGCTCGTGACCGAGCTGCGCACGCTCTCCGACACCAACCGCGAGCTCATCGAGGGCGGCCTCGCCGCCCTGGACGAGGCGCTGCTGTCGGTCCGGGCGCCCTCGGCCACGGCCGGCACCTACGGCGCCACCGGACGTACCACCGCCGGCAGCAACCGGGCGGTCACCCTGGACGGAGCACTCTGACGTGAGCAGCACCTTCGGCGGTCTCACCCGCGCCACGACGGCGCTGTGGGCGGCCCAGCGCGGACTGGACGTCACCGGTCAGAACATCTCGAACGTCAACACCGCCGGCTACTCCCGCCAGCGGGTCGAGCAGGCGTCGATGAACGGCGCCACGTTGCCGGCGATCTGGTCGGTGAGCGACGGCGTCGGCTCCGGCGTGGACTCGAACACCGTCATCCGCATCCGGGACGCCTTCCTGGAGGCGCGCGGCCGCCTGGAGACGTCCTCGACGGCGCGCCTCACGGTGGAGAGCCAGGCCCTGGAGCAGGTCGAGCAGGCCTTCCGCGAGCCGGGCGACACGGGCATCCAGAGCATGCTCGCCGAGATGTGGAGCGGCTTCAGCGACGTCGCCAAGAACCCGCTGGACCTCGCGGCGCGCAGCCAGGTCATCGAGCGCCTGAGCACGCTGGCCGCCGGCGTCCGGACGACCGCGAACGACCTCGACCAGCAGTGGGACGACACCCGCACGGCGCTGGGGGCGCTGGTCGCCGACGTGAACGCCACCGCGCTGTCGATCGCCGACCTCAACACGAAGATCCAGTCCGGCACCCTGAGCGGCGCCTCGGTCAACGAGCTGACCGACAAGCGCGACGCCCTCGTCATGAAGCTGGCCGAGCAGGTCGGCGCGACGGCGGTCGCGCGGGACGGCGGCATGGTCGACGTCGTCGTCGGCGGGTCCACGCTGGTCGCCGGCCGCAGCGCGATCTCCCTGCAGCTCACCGGCACCACCGGGATCGGCGGCGTGGCCGGTGACCCGCCGCGTCTGGTCACCGTCCCCGGCGGGACGACCGTGGCGCCCGGCGGCACCGCGCGGGGGCAGCTCGACGTCCTCACGTCCGTCGTCCCGAGCTACCGCACCGCCCTGGACACGTTCGCCGGCGACCTGGCCGCGGCCTTCAACGGGGCACACGCGGCGGGCCTGGACCTCGACGGGGACAGCGGCGTGCCGCTGCTCGGCAACGGGACGGGCACCGGCCCGGTGGACCCGGCCCTGGTGACCGCCGCCAGCCTCACCGTCCGGGTCACCGACCCCCGGGACGTCGCCGCCGCGCGGCCGGCCCCCGGCGGGGGGGTGACCGCGAACGGCGACAACGCCGACGCGCTGTACAGGCTGTCGCTCGACCCCGCCGGGGTGGACGCCACCTACCGCGAGCTCATCGTCGGGCTCGGGCTCCGGTCGGCGGTGGCCACGCGCAACCTCGAGGTGCAGACCGTGGTCCGGGACCAGGTGGACGCCGCCCGCGAGGGGAGCGCCGGGGTCAACCTCGACGAGGAGATGACGAACATGATGTCCTACCAGCACGCCTACGCGGCCGCGGCCCGCCTCGTGACCGCCATCGACGAGGCGCTCAACACCCTCATCAACGGCACGGGTGTGGTGGGTCGCTGATGCGCGTCACCCAGCGGGCCATCGCGCAGACGAGTCTGCTCGGGCTCTACGCCAACCAGGACCGGATCTCCAAGCTGCAGCAGCAGCTCACCTCCGGCAAGGTCATCA
The DNA here is from genome assembly GCF_054050735.1 of Blastococcus sp. SYSU D00813. Taxonomy (NCBI): domain Bacteria; kingdom Bacillati; phylum Actinomycetota; class Actinomycetes; order Geodermatophilales; family Geodermatophilaceae; genus Blastococcus; species Blastococcus sp. SYSU D00813. The sequence goes on along the minus strand of NZ_JBJGZX010000027.1, from coordinate 4,920 downwards.
GCTCCCCCTCGGACTCGCCGACCGGCACGAACCGGGCGATGCAGATCCGCAAGGACGCCAGCGCCGTGGACCAGCAGGCGCGCAACATCTCCGACGGGAAGGGCTGGCTCGAGGCCGCCGACAGCGCCCTGGAGTCGATGCTGTCGCAGGTGCGCCGGGTCCGGGACCTCACCGTCCAGGGGCTCAACACCGGCGCCATGTCCGACGCCGCGCGCGCCGCCATCCAGACCGAGGTCGACTCGCTGCGCGAGAGCCTCCTGGGGCTGGCCAACCAGACCATCAGCGGCCGCCCGGTCTTCGGCGGCGCGACCACCGGCACGCAGGCGTACGACGCCTCCGGGGCCTACGTCGGCGTGGGCGGGACCACCGTCGACGGCGGCGGGGTCGTCACCGACCTCACCGTGCCGCTGACCCGCCGCATCTCCGACAGCGAGGTCGTCCGCGTCGACCTCACCGGGCCGGAGGCCTTCGGCGACCAGCGCACCGGGCGCGACCTGTTCGCCATCGTCGGCGACATCGCCGACCACGTGCTGACCGCCGGCGCCGACGCCTCGGACCTGCGGACCGACCTCGACGCCCTCGACGGCGCGATGAACCGCCTGCTGACGGCGGCGGCCGACATCGGCAGCCGCGCCGCGCGGCTCGACCGGGCCGGGCAGGTCAACGCCGATCTGCAGCTGACCCTGAAGAGCCAGCTGGCCGACGTCGAGGAGATCGACCTGCCGAAGACGATCATGGAGCTGAACCTGTCGAAGACCGGCTACGAGGCGGCGCTGTCGGCCACCGCCCAGTCGATCCAGACCTCGCTCGTGGACTACCTGCGATGACGCTCGCCCCCGTCGCCACCCTGCCGCTGCTCGGCATGGTGCAGCCGGTGCCCGGCTTCCCCGACCACCGTGACTACGTGCTCGTCACGGCGGACGGCGACGGGCTGCTGTTCTGGCTGCAGTCGCTCGACGCCGACGGTCCGCGGTTCCTGGCCATCCCCCCGGCCCGGTACTTCCCGGACTACGCGCCCGAGCTGCCCCGGTCGGTCTGCGCGGACCTCGGCCTGGCCGACCCCGCCGACGCGCAGCTGTTCTGTCTCGTGACGGTTCCCGCGGAGGGCCCGGCCGCGGCCACGGCGAACCTGCGCGCGCCGGTGGTGGTCAACCCGGCGAACTGGCGCGCCACCCAGGTGGTCCTGATGGATGCCGCCCATCCCATCCGGCGGCCACTGCGCCGATAACCCAGGAGGCGCACACCGCGCCCGTCCCCGCTCCCGCGGGGTGCCACGGAGGCCACCACAGACCCATGGAGGGGTTCACATGCTCACCCTGACCCGCAGCGTCGGCGAGACGATCCGCATCGGCGACGACATCGAGGTGCACGTCGTGGAGGTCCGGGGCGGCACCGTCCGCCTCGGCTTCAAGGCGCCGCGCGAGGTGACCATCCACCGCGAGGAGGTCTACCGGCAGATCGCCGAGGCCAACCTGCTCGCGGCCCAGGTCACGGCCGACACCCTCGGGGCGCTGGCCGCCTTCGCCCCGGCCGGCACGGCCGACGAGGCCACCAGGACGACGGCGGCCACCCGGACGACGCCGGCCCCCACCGGGACGACCTCGGCCTGACGCAAGTGCACGGCCCGGCCGTCCGCCGCTCGGCAGAGTCTGCCGAAGCAGCGGCGGCCGGGCTGCGACAGAGCAGCGACACGGGCAAGAAGTGCCGAAGAGTGGGCCAGACAACTGCGGTCCGCTGAGCGAGTGTTGTCGCGGTGTCGTCGTCGTCATGCGCCAGAGTTGCCCCCAAGCACGACGAGGGGGCGATTCCATGTACCGCAGCGCTGACCCGGCCGTCCCGGCCGAGCTCCACGACCTGTCGACCGAGTCGACGGGTTGCGCCACGGCGCCCGGGACCGATCCGGCCCTGGCGGCCGAGGAGGCGGACACGGTCGTGGTGCACGTGGCCCTGCGGCCGCGGCGCGGCTCGGCCCGCCGTTGCCTCGCCGGCCTCGCCGCGCTGGCCGCCGCCCACCCCGACGTCGCCGTCTCGGTGACCGGGCTGGGCAAGGACGAGCGCACCGTGCGGGTCACCGTCGGCGTCGAGCTCGGCCCGCGCGCCGGCGTCGCCCGCTTCTCCCCGCAGGCCCAGGCGGCCTACGCCTTCGTGAGCGACCTGTTCACCACGCTCTACGACCACATGCCGGTCTACTCGGCCGAGCCCGGCCCGGCCGAGCGCGCCGCCGCGGCCGGTCTCATGGCCAGCCTGGGTGTGGGCGCGCCGGTCGCCACGGTCGTCCCCGCCACGGACGCCGTCCCTGCCCCGCGCGCCGTCCCGGCCGCCGAGCACGTCCTCCTCTAGTCCTCCCGGGCCGCCGCCCGCCGCGACGCCTTCTTCCCCGCCTCGCCTGGAGCTCCCGTGACCACCATCCCCGGCCCCGCCGTCGATGCCCGCCCCCGCCAGCCCCTCGTGTTCGGGGGCGTCCCCGAGGCCGAGGGCTTCGCCCGTGTCCCGATCACCCCCCGCGACCGCGTGCACTTCCGCGTGGACCGCGACCTCCCGCTCGACGAGTTCGAGGCGGCCCTGCCCGACGGCGTCGAGGTCAGCTTCGACCACGGCGAGGGCCTCTACCGGGTCGACGGCGCGTGCGGGCAGGGCCCGGTGCTGGCCGACTGGATCCGGGCCTGGTGCGCCGGCCGCGGGATCACCACGGTGGGGCTGCGGGCCGAGGCCGGCGTCCGGCGCCGCGCCCCGCGGGACCTGCCCCCGGCCTTCCTCGACGAGCTGTGCCGCCACTACGGGCCGGTCAGCATGAAGCGCCTGCAGCGGAACATGAGCACCATCCGGCTGCACCTGCCCGACCCCGACGACCTGGTCCAGCAGGTCTACGAGTGGATCCTCAAGGCGGTCGGCCAGTTCGACGAGACCAAGGGCGTGCCGTTCGGGGCGTTCCTCGCCACCCAGCTGTCCAAGTGGGTGCACGACCTCGGCCGGGCCGCGCACGGCCGCACCGCCGCCGACACCGAGAACAAGCAGCAGAAGGCGATCGCCGCCTTCGTCGCCGAGCACCAGCGCCGTCCGTCGGAGAAGGAGCTCGCCGCCTACATGGGGCAGAGCGTCGCGACGCTGCGCCGCAACTCCCAGACCGTGGCCACGCTCAACGGGCTGCGCAACCTGCAGTCGCTGGACGGCGCACCGGACGCCGCGGAGATCCTGATCCCGGACAGCTCCGAGGCGCCCGACGAGATCATGGGCGAGGCCGAGCAGACCCTGCTGTCGCACGCGCTCACCGCCGCCTGTGCCCCCGACCCGACCGCCCGGCGCGAGCAGCGGGCCGGCCAGCCCAACGTGCTGGGCTGGGCCACCTGGTACCTGACCACGTGGGGCGGGGTCACCAAGACCCAGCTGTCGGCCGACCTCGGGACCTCGGTGCGCAACATGAACGTGCACGCCGACCGGGTGGAGCGGGCGCTCAAGGCCCAGCTGTCCGAGCTCACCGACTGAGCGCACGGCCACGCCGGCCCCGGTCCCTCGCGGACCGGGGCCGGTGGCGTCTCCGGGCAGGTCCGCGCACCTCAGCGGAACGGGACCGTCCGTGGAGATTTGTCAAGGGACCGGGTCCGACCGGCCGCCGGACTGCCGATATCTCCAGCGTGAACGCCTCCCCGCTCCGCCGCGTGGCGCCGGGGACGTCTCCGGGGAGCTCGAGCTGAGCGCCCTGGCCGCGGGGGACCCGACCCCGGACGTGCTCGTGCCGCACTGGCTGGCCGCGCCCGCGCGTGCCGCCCTCGCGGCCGCGGTGCGGACCGGGCTCGCCGCCGACGAGGTCCACCCCGTCGCGGCGATCCACCTCGCCGACGTCCTCACCGAGCTGCACGTGGCCATGGCCCGCGACGCCGTCTGGCCCGGTCCCGCCGCCCGCGTGCGGCGGATCGCCGGCTGGGACGACGACGTCCTGCCCGTGCGACTCTCCGACGTGGAGCTGCGGAGCGTGCTGGCGCTGCCGGCCCTGCCGGAGGCGCTGCGGACGGCGCTGGTGCGGGCGCCGCGGTGAGCGACCCCCGCTTCGGCCGGTCCACCGCAGGCCTGCTCGCCCGGCTGCGCCCGGTCCCGGTGGACCCCGCCGACCTGCTCGACGTCGCCCGCGAGGTGCTGCCGGAGCTGGCCACCCCGCGGCTGCGCGTGGTGCTCGCCGACGACCGCTCCCACGGCCCGGTCGTCGTGCTGCGCGAGGACGAGCGCATCCTGCGCACCCCGCTGCGCGACCTGGCGGAGGACATGACCGCGGCCGGTGTCGCGCCGACGCCGGGTGCGCTCGCGGCCGCGCTCAGCTCCTGGGTGGCGCACCGCCCGGTGCCCGACGCCGCCGCGGCGACGGCCGGGGTCGCGGTGCTCGACTGGAGCGACCCGCGACGGACCGCGGTGGCCTGGCGGGTCGTCGTCCGCCGGGACGAGGTCGCGCTGCCGTGGACGCCGTCGTCCGCCGTCGACCCCGTCTGCGTCTCCCGCGTCCGCGCCGCGGCGCTGGCCCGCGCGGCCGCCGTCGAGACGCAGCTGCGCGTCGAGGGGCCGGTCGCGCTGTGGTCGCACGCGGCCGCGCCGATGCTGGCGTCGGCGCCGTTCGCCGCGCCCGAGCGGGAGCTGGACCGGGTGGCCGCCGCCGGGCTCGTGATGCCGGACATGCACGTGGTGCTCACCCCCGGGCGGCCGGTGGCCGGCGCCGCCGCCGGGGTCGCGGCCCGCCTGGCCGAGTCGACCGGCGAACCCTGCGTGCGGCTGCCCTGGACGGCGCTGCCCACCCTGCCCTGGCTGTAGCGGGGGGGGGGGGGGGGGGGGGGGGGGGGGGGGGGGGGGGGGGGGGGGGGGGGGGGGGGGGGGGGGGGGGGGGGGGGGGGGGGGGGGGGGGGGGGGGGGGGGGGGGGGGGGGGGGGGGGGGGGGGG
>NZ_JBJGZX010000026.1:0-61675 GCF_054050735.1 Blastococcus sp. SYSU D00813 | reverse complement strand
CGGGAGTGCAGGGGACCTGCACTCCCGCACTCCGTCAGCCCTGGGCCGCGATGAGCTCGGCGATCTGGACCGTGTTGAGGGCGGCGCCCTTGCGCAGGTTGTCGTTGCTGACGAACAGCGCCAGGCCGCGCCCGCCGTCGACGCTCTGGTCCTGCCGGATGCGGCCGACGTAGCTCGGGTCGCGGCCGGCCGCCTGCAGCGGGTTGGGGACGTCGCTCAGCTCGACACCCGGCGCGGTGCTGAGCAGCTCGGTCGCCCGCTCGACGCTCAGCGGCCGCTCGAACTCCACGTTGAGCGACAGCGAGTGCCCGGTGAAGACCGGCACGCGCACGCAGGTGCCCGACACGCGCAGGTCGGGGATGCCGAGGATCTTGCGGCTCTCGTTGCGGAGCTTCTGCTCCTCGTCGGTCTCGAAGGTCCCGTCGTCGACCACGGTGCCGGCCATGGGCAGCACGTTGAACGCGATCGGCCGGACGTACTTCTGCGGCTCCGGGAAGGTGACCGCGCCGCCGTCGTAGGCGAGCTCGTCGGCCTTGTCGACGACGGCCTTGACCTGCGAGTGCAGCTCCTGGACGCCGGCGATGCCCGAACCGGAGACCGCCTGGTAGGTGCTGGCGACGATGCGGACGAGGCCGGCCTCGTCGTGCAGCGGCTTGAGCACCGGCATCGCCGCCATCGTGGTGCAGTTCGGGTTGGCGATGATCCGGCCGTGCGCCTTCGCGATGTCGCCGGGGTTCACCTCGCTGCAGACCAGCGGGATGTCGGGGTCCTTGCGGAACGCCGAGCTGTTGTCGATCACGATCACGCCGGCCTCGGCGAAGCGGGGCGCCTGGGCGCGGGAGGTGGTCGCGCCGGCGGAGAACAGCGCGACGTCGAGCCCCGTGGGGTCGGCGGTGGCGGCGTCCTCGACGGTGATCTGGCCGTCGCCCCACGGCAGGGTGCTGCCCGCGGAGCGGGCGGAGGCGAAGAAGCGGATCGAGGCGATCGGCAGGTCGCGCTCGGCGAGGATGGAGCGCATCGCGGCACCGACCTGGCCGGTCGCGCCGACGACGCCGATGTTCAGGGGGCGCATGCTCATCGTCCGGTCCCTCCGTAGACCACGGCCTCGGCCTCGTCGGTGCCGAGGTCGAAGGCGTCGTGCACCGCGCGGACGGCGAGGTCGACGTCGGTGTCGCGGCAGACCACGGAGATGCGGATCTCCGAGGTGCTGATCAGCTCGAGGTTGACGCCGGCGTCGGCGAGCGCGCCGAAGAACCGCGCCGAGACGCCGGGGTGCGAGCGCATGCCCGCCCCGACCAGGCTCACCTTGCCGATGTGCTGGTCGAAGCTCACGTCGGTGTAGCCGACGGTGTGCTTGACCTTCTCGAGCGCGGCCAGCGCGGCCGGGCCGTCGCTCTTGGGCAGCGTGAAGGAGATGTCGGCGAGCTTGCTGGCCTCGGCCGACACGTTTTGCACGATCATGTCGATGTTGATCTCGGCGTCGGCGAGCACGCGGAACAGCTGCGCGGCCTCACCCGGGCGGTCCGGGACCCCGTAGACGGTGATCTTGCCCTCGCTGCGGTCGTGCGCGACGCCCGTGATGATCGCCTGTTCCACCGGGAGGTCCTCCATCGAGCCGGTCACGATCGTGCCGGGGAGCTGTGAGTAGGAGCTGCGCACGTGCACGGGGATGCCGTAGCGGCGGGCGTACTCGACGCAGCGGAGCATGAGGACCTTGGCGCCCGAGGCGGCCAGCTCCAGCATCTCCTCGTAGGTGATCGTGTCCAGCCGCTTGGCGTTGGGGACGATCCGCGGGTCGGCGGTGAACACGCCGTCGACGTCGGTGTAGATCTCGCAGACGTCGGCCTCGAGCGCGGCGGCGACGGCGACCGCGGTGGTGTCCGAGCCGCCGCGGCCGAGCGTCGTGACGTCCTTGGTGTCCTGGCTGACGCCCTGGAAGCCGGCGACGATGACGATCGAGCCCTCGTCGAGCGCCGAGCGCAGCCGGCCCGGCGTCACGTCGATGATCCGCGCCTTGCCGTGGCTGGACGTGGTGATGACGCCGGCCTGCGAGCCGGTGAACGACCGCGCCTCGTAGCCGTGCGTGCTGATCGCGATCGCCAGGAGCGCCATGGAGATGCGCTCGCCGGCGGTCAGCAGCATGTCGAGCTCGCGACCGGGCGGGTCGTCGGTGATCTGGGCCGCCTGGTCCAGCAGCTCATCGGTGGTGTCCCCCATCGCGGAGACCACCACGACGACGTCGTTGCCGTCCTTCTTGGCGGCCACGATCCGCTCGGCGACGCGCTTCATGTGCGCGGCGGAGGCGACGGAGGAGCCGCCGTACTTCTGGACGACGAGGGCCACGGGTCCACAGGCTACCGTCGCCCGGTGGAGGATCCCGAACGGTGGCTGCTCAGCGCCGAGGAACGGGGCAACCCGGCGACCGCCGTGCCCCGCTGGACGGCGGGGAACCTGTGCACGCCGCTGGTGCACGGCGTCGAGTACTTCGACCGGCTGGTCGCGTGTGTCGAGCAGCTCGACGAGGGCGACCACCTCTTCTTCACCGACTGGCGTGGCGACCCCGACGAGCTGCTGCGGCCGGGCGGGCCGACCGTCGCGCAGCTGTTCACCGAGGCGGTGCGCCGCGGCGTGACGGTGCGCGGGCTGGTGTGGCGCTCGCACATGGACCGGGCGTCGTTCAGCAAGGAGGAGAACCGCGCGCTGGACCGGGAGGTCGAGCACGGCGGCGGCGAGGTGATCCTCGACCAGCGGGTGCGCCGCTTCGGCTCGCACCACCAGAAGCTGGTCGTCCTGCGGCACGACCAGGACCCCGCGCGGGACGTGGCGTTCGTCGGCGGGATCGACCTGTGCCACGCGCGGCGCGACGACGCCGAGCACCGCGGCGACCCGCAGCCCCTGGCGATGTCCGCGGCCTACGGACCGACCCCGCCGTGGCACGACGTCCAGCTGGAGCTGCGCGGGCCTGCGGTGCACGTGCTCGACACCGTGTTCCGCGAGCGGTGGGACGACCCGAACGACGCCGACACCGACCACCCCATCGCCTGGGTGTTCGACAAGCTGCACGGCAACAGGACGCACGGTGACCCGCTGCCGCCGCAGCTGCCGCCCCCGCCGCCGTGCGGCCCCATGGTGGTGCAGAACCTGCGGACCTATCCGGCCATCCGGCCGCCCTACCGGTTCGCCCCGCAGGGCGAGCGGTCGGTGGCGCGCGGCTACACGAAGGCGATCGAACGGGCGCGGCGGCTCATCTACCTCGAGGACCAGTACATGTGGTCGGCCGAGGTCGCCCAGCTGTTCGCCGACGCGCTGCGGGCGCACGAGGACCTGCACCTGGTGGTCGTGGTGCCGCGGGTGCCGGACCAGGACGGCGCGTTCGCGCAGCGGCCGCAGTACGTCGGCCGGTGGCAGGCCCTGGAGCTGTGCCGGGAGGCGGGCCCGGACCGGGTGCACGTCTTCGACGTGGAGAACCACGAGGGGACGCCGGTCTACGTGCACGCCAAGGTCTGCGTGGTGGACGACGTGTGGGCCAGCGTCGGCAGCGACAACTTCAACCGGCGGTCGTGGACCCACGACAGCGAGCTCTCCAGCGCCGTCCTCGACACCACCCGCGACGAGCGGGAACCCCGCGACCCCGGCGGCGGCGGTGACGGCGCGCGCGTCTTCGCCCGGGACCTGCGGCTCCGGCTGGCCCGGGAGCACACCGACCGCGACCCGCACGGGGCCGAGGACGACGACCTGCTCGACCCCGAGGCCTTCGTGACGACGCTGGAGGCGGCGGCCGAGGCGCTCGACGCCTGGCACGCCGGTGGCCGGGTCGGTCCCCGCCCGCGCGGCCGCCTGCGTCGCCACGCGCCGGAGAAGCTCTCGCTGGCCACCCGGCTCTGGGCGACGCCGGTCTACCGCCTGCTCGACGACCCCGACGGCCGCCCCCTCAAGCTCCGCCTGCGCAAGCAGTTCTGACGCGCTGCCGGCCGGGCCGGCCCGGCCACCGTCGGCACATGTCCCCCCAGCGAGCTCGTGCTCTGCCCGCCCCCGAGGGCAGAGCACGAAGGGCGCCCCCGGCCATACACCTCCGGACAGCTCGTGCTCTGCCCGCGCCTGGGGGCAGAGCACGAGCTTCCACAGAGGCACACATCGAGTCCCTGCCGGGGCTGACCGGACCGAGACTCCAGGCCGTGGACGACATCGACGTGGCGGGGCTGCTGCGCCGCATCCGACGGCGCGCTGACCTGTCGCAGCGCCAGCTGGCCGCCGCGATCGGCGTGTCGAAGTCCGCCGTCGGGGACGTCGAGGCAGGCACCGGCCGGCTGGACCTCCGCTCGTTGAGCCGGGCCGCGGAGCTGGCCGGCCTGCGACTGGCGCTCGCCGATGCCGACGGGGCCGAGGTCGCCGGCATGACCGACGACGCGGTGCGCGACATGGCGGGCCGCAGGTTCCCGGCCCACCTCGACATGCGGTACGCCGATGAGGGCTGGTGGCACGACGCGCACCGCTACAGCCGACCGCGGGCCTGGTACACGTTCGACCGCGACCGGTCGAGGCGCGATTCGGCCCGCGTCCGCCGCGGGACGCCGGACGACCACCTCGTGCCGCGCCCGGGCGACTCGCCGGCGGAACGGCGGGCCGCGCGGCAGCAGGTGGCCTGGCAGGCGGCGCGGGACGAGTGGGAGCGCCGGCGGGACGCCGGCGAGCTGCCGCCGCTGCCCGCCTGGGTGTGCGACTGCCCGCCGGAGTGCCCGGAGGACGAGGCCGGCACCCGTCCGGCACACGCCGACGAGTGCGGGTGTCGGTGCGACCTCGGCTGAGGCGCTGCTACCGTGGTCGTGTGCGCGGCAGCCTCCTGCTTACCCGCCGCGGCGAGGCCCTCTCCTAGGTCGGCCCCCTCGCCGCGGTGTCCCGCCGTGACCGTGTGCGTCCCAGGCGCCTGCTGACCGCCCCCACCGGAGCTGAGTCCAGCCCGCGCCCGAGGAGCACCCACCATGCACGAGAGCCACCCGCACGCCCGCAACCCGCAGCGGCCCTCCCCCATGCCGTTCGGCCGGTACGCGCCCTTCACCCCGGTCGAGCTGCCCGACCGCACCTGGCCGGAGAAGGTCACCACCGTGGCCCCGCGCTGGTGCGCCGTCGACCTGCGCGACGGCAACCAGGCCCTGATCGACCCGATGACCCCCGACCGCAAGCGGCGGATGTTCGAGCTGCTGGTACGGATGGGCTACAAGGAGATCGAGGTCGGCTTCCCGGCGGCCAGCCAGACCGACTTCGACTTCGTCCGGCAGCTGATCGAGGACGACCTGGTCCCCGACGACGTCACCATCCAGGTCCTCACCCAGGCCCGCGACGAGCTGATCGAGCGCACCTACGAGTCCCTGCGCGGCGCCAAGCAGGCGATCGTGCACCTCTACAACTCGACCAGCACCCTGCAGCGCCGGGTCGTCTTCAACTCCGACCGCGCGGGGATCGTCGACATCGCCGTCCACGGGGCCCAGCTGGTCCGCAAGCTGGCCGAGCAGATGCGCGACACCGAGATCCGCTTCGAGTACTCGCCGGAGTCGTTCACCGGCACCGAGCTCGAGTTCGCCGTCGAGGTGTGCAACGCCGTCACCGACGTGTGGGAGCCCACCGTCGACCGGCCGACGATCCTCAACCTGCCGGCCACCGTCGAGATGGCCGAGCCCACGGTCTACGCCGACCAGATCGAGTGGATGCACCGCAACCTGGGCCGGCGCGAGGCCGTCGTCCTGAGCCTGCACCCGCACAACGACCGCGGCACCGCCGTCGCCGCCGCCGAGCTGGGCTACCGCGCCGGCGCCGACCGCATCGAGGGCTGCCTGTTCGGCAACGGGGAGCGCACCGGCAACGTCTGCCTGGTCACCCTGGGCCTGAACCTGTTCAGCCAGGGCATCGACCCGCAGATCGACTTCTCCGACATCGACGAGATCCGCCGCACGGTCGAGTACTGCAACCAGCTGGGCGTGCACGAGCGGCACCCCTACGGCGGCGACCTGGTCTACACCGCCTTCTCCGGGTCCCACCAGGACGCGATCAACAAGGGCTTCAAGGCCCTCGAGGCCGACGCCGCCGTCGCCGGCAAGCCGGTCGAGGAGATGCCCTGGGCGGTCCCGTACCTGCCGATCGACCCCAAGGACGTCGGCCGCAGCTACGAGGCCGTCATCCGCGTGAACAGCCAGTCCGGCAAGGGCGGCGTCGCCTACATCATGAAGACCGAGCACCAGCTGGACCTGCCGCGGCGGCTGCAGATCGAGTTCAGCGGCGTGATCCAGCGGCACACCGACGACGAGGGCGGCGAGGTGACCGCCCAGCAGATGTGGGCGGCCTTCAGCAGCGAGTACCTGCCCGACCCGGCCGCGCCGTGGGGCCGGTTCTCCCTCGCCGGTCACCGCCACACCGCCCACGGCGAGCAGCTCGACGAGATGGTCGTGGAGATCGTCGACGACGGCGTCCCGGTGACCATCGACGGCCGCGGCAACGGCCCGATCGCGGCCTTCGTCGACGCGCTGCGCAGCCTGGACGTCGACGTCCGGGTGCTCGACTACACCGAGCACGCGCTGTCGGCCGGCGGCGACGCCCGCGCGGCCGCCTACGTCGAGTGCGCCGTCGGCGACCGGGTGCTGTGGGGCGTCGGGATCGACCCCAACATCGTCTCCGCCTCGCTGCGGGCGGTCGTGTCGGCGGTCAACCGCGCCCAGCGCTGAGCCACCGGGCGCCCCGCGCGGTCAGCCGCGCGGGGCGTCCCTGGCCGGGCCCTCGTCGACCACGTGCTCGGCGACCGCGACCTCGGGGTCCTCCGGCGGCGCGTCACCGGGCTCGTCACCGATGTACAGCCGCTCGGTGGCCGTCCCGCCGCCGTACTCGTCGACCAGCAGCAGGTCCCGCCGCACGTGCCGGCGCTTGTAGGCCACCCGGCTGATCATGTGCGCGCTGACCGGCGCGGTGAGCAGCTGGAACGCGGCCACCAGCAGCAGCATCCACGTCGCCGACCAGCCGTGCAGCCGGATCGCGGCGCCCACCATCACCAGCAGCACCCCCAGCACCTGCGGCTTGGTGCCGGCGTGCATCCGCGACAGCACGTCCGGGAAGCGCACGAGCCCCAGGCCTGCGGTCAGGCAGAGGAACGCCCCGGCCAGCAGGCAGCCGAAGGCCACGACGTCCACGACGGCGCTCATCGGCCCCCCTCCTGCTCCTCGACCGCCACCGGCAGCCCGAGGTCCCGGCCGTCACCGGTGGACGACTGCAGCAGCATCCCGCCCACGTAGCGGGCGATCGACACCGAGCCGACGAAGGCCAGCAGCGAGACGACGACGAGCACCGGCACCACGGTCGGGTCCCGCTCCAGCGCGGCGTAGACGGCCAGCCCGGCCGAGATGATCACCAGCAGCGTGTCGGTGGCGACGACGCGGTCCAGCAACGACGGCCCCCGCGCCAGCCGGACCAGCGCGAGCAGCGCTCCCCCGCCGATCAAGCCGTACAGGACGTAGCCGACGACGGTCACGGGACCACCTCCCCCACGGAGCGGCCGCGGCGTTCGAGGTCGCGTTCCAGCGCCGCGACGTCCTCCGGCGACCCGAAGGCCCGGACCAGCCGGTCCTCCACCACCAGGACGTCGGCCCGCTCCCGCTCCACGTGGTCCCTGTCGCGCACGTGCAGCAGGTGCACGGTGATGCTGCGCTCCTCCCGGTCGAGGTCGAGGACCAGCGAGCCGGGCACCAGCGACAGCGCCTCGGCCACCATCGTGAGCAGCAGGTCCGAGTCCGTGCGCAGCTGCACCCGCACGATCGCCGACCGCTGCTGCGGCCCCGGGCGCAGCGCCAGCCAGGCCACCTGCGCGGCGGAGACCAGCAGGTCCAGGACGAAGTGCCCGAGGAAGCGCAGCAGCGGCACCACCCGGACCCGGGTGCCACCGGTGACGCTGGGCAGCGGCAGCAGCACCGTCACCAGCAGCGCGACCGCCGCGCCGGAGAGCAGGTTGGCCCACGACCAGGTGCCCCACAGCAGGTTCCACACCAGGACCAGCCAGAGCAGCAGCGGCAGCTGGTGGCGCAGCCGGGACGGCGCCCGGTCGGCGCTGCGGAGCCGCTCGGGTGCGCTCGCGAGCCGGCTCACTGCGCGTCCTCCGCGGCCGGGGCGTCGAACACCGCGTCGATGTAGGGCGTGCGCTCGACCAGGTCGCCGGCGGCGCGGTCGGCCAGGCCGTACAGGAAGCCGGCGACCCCGGTGAGGGCGACGGTGACCGCGACGAGGGCGGCGGCCGCGGCCACCATGGCCCGCGGCAGCGGTCGCAGGGCCCGCACCGCGCCGGCCGCGGGCGCGATGTCCGGGTCGGCTGCGGTGGCCACGCGGGCGTGCCGCCGCCACGCGGCCTGCCGGGCGGTGAGCGCGCCGTCGCCCGAGGCGTCCACGGGCCCGCTGCCCCCCGACGGCCCGGCGTCCGCGGCGGCCGCCGCCGCCGTGTCGTCGGCCGGCGCCTGCGTCGGCGGGCGCCAGAACGCCCGGGTCCACACGCGGGCGACGGCGAGCAGGGTCAGCAGGCTGGTCACGACGCCGCCGGCGACCAGCACGTACGCCGCGACGCTGCCCTCCGCGACGCCGGCCTGCAGCAGTCCCAGCTTGCCGATGAAGCCCGACAGCGGCGGGATGCCGGCGAGGTTCATCGCCGGCACGAAGAACAGCAGCGCCAGCAGCGGCGAGCGCCGGGCCAGCCCGCCCAGCCGGTCGATCGAGGTGGTGCCGCCCTGCCGCTCGACCAGCCCGGCGACGAGGAACAGCGTCGTCTGGATGGCGATGTGGTGGGCCACGTAGAAGATCGCGCCGGCCAGCCCCGCCGTCGTCGCCAGGGCGATGCCGAACACCATGTAGCCGATGTGGCTGACCAGCGTGAACGACAGCAGCCGGCGCAGGTCGGTCTGGGCCACCGCGCCGAGGATGCCGATCACCATCGTGGCCAGCGCCGCCCACATCAGCAGGTCGTCGAGCGCACCGCCGGGGAACAGCAGCGTCTGGGTGCGGATGATCGCGTAGACGCCGACCTTGGTGAGCAGCCCGGCGAAGACGGCCGTCACCGGCGCCGGCGCGGTGGGGTAGCTGTCGGGCAGCCAGGCCGACAGCGGGAACACCGCGGCCTTGATGCCGAAGGCGATGAGCAGCATCGACTGCAGCAGGGTCTGGGTGCCCTCGGGCAGGTCGGCCAGCCGCAGCGCCAGGTCGGCCATGTTGACCGTCCCGGTCGCGGCGTACACCAGCCCGATGGCGGCCAGGAAGATGATCGAGCTGGTCAGGCTGACGATCACGTAGGTGATCCCGCCGCGGATGCGCGGTGCGGTGCCGCCGAGGGTCAGCAGCACGTAGCTGGCCATCAGCAGGATCTCGAAGCCGACGTACAGGTTGAACAGGTCGCCGGCGAGGAAGGCGTTGCTCACACCGGCCACCAGCACCAGGAACGTCGGGTGGAAGATCGACAGCGGGGTGTCCTCGTCCCGGTCGGCCGACCCCTGGCCGACGGCGAAGACGAGCACCCCCAGCGCCACCGTCGAGGCGACCACGAGCATCAGCGCCGACAACCGGTCGACGACGAGCACGATGCCCAGCGGGACCGGCCAGCCGCCCACGGCGACCGCGGTCGGCCCGTCGCCGTCGGCCATCAGCAGCAGCGTCACCGACACCGCCACGACGACGGCGAGGACGACGATGCTCAGCGTGCGCTGCCCCCGCGGGTGGGAGGCCAGCAGCAGCGCACCGGCGGCGCCCAGCAGCGGCAGGAGGACCGGCAGGGGCGCGAGGACGCTGGTCACCGCGCACCCGCCGGCAGGTCGACGTCGTCGGCGGGCAGCTCCACCGCGCCCTTCCCGGCGGGCAGGCTGTCGGCGTGCCCGGCCGGGCGGTCGGCCGGGGCGAGGTCGTCGGGGTCGAGCTCGTCGGCGTCGGTCCCCGTGCGGGCCGCGACCCGCCGGTCCTCCTCGTCGGTGCCGACCACCTCCTGGCGGACCAGCCGCCAGGAGCGGTGGATCATCGCCAGCACGAAGGCCGAGACGCCGAAGGTGATGACGATGGCCGTGAGGATCAGCGCCTGCGGCAGCGGGTCGTTCATGTCCTCGGGGTCGGACACACCCAGGATCGGCGCGAGGCCGGCGGCACCCCCGGCGGACAGCAGCAGCAGGTTCGTCGCGTTGCCCAGCAGCAGGAAGCCGAGCAGCACCCGGGTGAGGCTGCGGTCCAGCAGCAGGTAGACGCCGGCGGCGTAGAGGCCGCCGATGACCACCGACAGCACGACCGTGGGGGTCATCGCACGACCACCTCTCCCTCGTTCAACTCGATCGGGTCGTCCTCGTCCTCCTGCCGGTCCAGCTCCGCGCCCAGGCTGCGCAGCACGTCGAGCACGAGGCCGACGACGATCAGGTAGACGCCCATGTCGAAGAACAGCGAGGTCACGAGCTTGACGTCGCCGAGGACGGGCAGCGTCGCCTCGAGGATCGCCGTCTGCAGCACCTCGCCCCGGGCCAGCAGGCCGCCGACGCCGGTCCCGCCGGCGAACAGCAGGCCCGCGCCCAGCAGGACACCGGGGGCGACCGGGGCCGCCTCGCCGAGCTCGTAGCGGCCGCCGGCGAGGTAGCGCAGCACCAGCGCCAGCCCGGCGACCAGGCCCCCGGCGAACCCGCCGCCGGGGTCGTTGTGGCCGGAGAACAGCAGGTAGACGGAGAAGACAAGGATCGTGTGGAAGAGGATCCGGGTGACCACCTCGAGCACCACCGAGCGCCGGGCGGGGTCGACCGTGGCCGCGGCGGCCAGCCAGCGCGGCCGCCGTCCGCCCTCGGTCAGGTCGGCCCGGTCGGCGCGCTCGACCCCGCCGGTCCGCCGGCGCAGGAAGACCAGGCTGGCCACCCCGGTCGCGGCCACGACCAGCAGCGAGATCTCGCCGAGGGTGTCCCAGGCGCGGATGTCGACGAGCGTGACGTTGACGATGTTCTGCCCGCCGCCGAAGTCGTAGGCCTCGTCCGGGTAGTCGACCGACACCGGGGTCGCGGTGCGGGCGCTCATCACCACCGCGCCCACCACGGCCATGAAGGCGCCGACGGCGACGGCCACGACACCGCGCACCGCGCGCTCGCGCGGCCGGTGCCGCTCGCCGATGTCCTTGGGCAGCTTGCGCAGCACGAGCACGAAGACGACGAGGGTCAGCGTCTCGACGAGGAACTGGGTGAGTGCCAGGTCCGGCGCGCCCTGCAGGGCGAACAGGACCGCGGTGCCGTACCCGGTGACGCCGACGACGAGGACCGCCGACAGCCGCTGGCGGATGCGCAGGCTGAGCGCCGCGGCGGTGACCACCACGACGCCGACCGCGGCCTGCACCGGGGTGTCCCAGGCCCGCCACTCCCCCGGCCAGGGCGCCTGCGTGAGCAGGACCGTGCCGGGCAGGGCGAGGAGCGCGACGAGGATGGTGCCGAGGTAGGCCGGCAGCGACCCGCGCTGGGTGGTGCCGGTGACCAGCACCGAGAGCCGGTCCAGGCCCTGGACGACGTTCCAGTACCCCTCGTCGGCCGAGGCCCCGACGGCCAGCCGGCGCTGCACCCGGGTCACCGCGCCGCGCAGCACGAACAGCGCGCCGCCGGCCAGGATCGTGAGCGCCGACAGGGCCAGCGCCGGCTGCCAGCCGTGCCAGAGCGCGAGGTGCTCGGTCTCGGCCGCGAGCAGCGGCAGCGTCTCGGCGTGGGCGGCGACGAGCGGGTCCAGCAGCGGGCTGGCGGGACCGGCGAGCAGGCCCACCAGCGACAGCACGACGGGCGCGGCGAGGAACAGCGCCCCCGGGGCGTGCGCTTCGGTGTCGTCCAGCCCGGGCTTGCGGGCGAAGGCCCCCCACACGAACCGGGCGGTGTAGGCGGCCGTGAACGCCGACCCGACCACCAGCCCGACGAGGACGACGGTGGCGGCGGTGCGGTCGGGCAGGCCGCCGTCGAGCAGCGCGGTGAACGCCGCCTCCTTGCCGACGAACCCCAGCAGCGGGGGCAGCCCGGCCATCGACGCCGCGGCCAGCCCGCCGACGGCGGCCAGCACCGGCAGCCGCCGGCCGAGGCCCGACAGCTTGCGCAGGTCGCGGGTGCCGGTGGCGTGGTCGACGACGCCGACGGTGAGGAACAACGTGGACTTGAACAGCGCGTGGGCCAGCGTCATGACCAGGCCGGCGGCGGCGAGCTCGCTGCTGCCCCCGCCGACCAGGGTCATGAGGAAGCCGAGCTGGCTGACCGTGCCGAAGGCCAGCAGCAGCTTGAGGTCGGACTGGCGCAGCGCCCGGTAGCCGCCGACGAGCATGGTGGCCAGGCCCAGGCCCAGGACCACCGGCCGCCAGCCGGGGACGTCGGCCAGGCCCGGGGCCAGCCGGGCGACGAGGTAGATGCCGGCCTTCACCATGGCCGCGGCGTGCAGGTAGGCGCTGACCGGGGTGGGGGCCTCCATCGCGGCGGGCAGCCAGAAGTGGAAGGGCACCATCGCCGACTTGGTGACCGCGCCGACGAGCACCAGGACGGTGCCGACCGTCATCGCCGTCCCGCTGCCCGGGGCGTCGACGACCTCCGAGAGCAGGAACGAGCCGCTGGCCTGCCCCACCAGGACCAGCCCGACGAGCATGGCGAGCCCGCCGGCGGTGGTGAGCACCAGCGCCTGGGTGGCCGCGCGGCGGGCGGCCAGCCGCTGCCCGGAGCCGCCGATGAGCAGGAAGGAGAAGACGGTGGTCAGCTCCCAGAACACGTACAGCAGGAGCAGGTCGTCGGCGACGACGAGGCCGAGCATCGAGCCGGCGAAGGCGGTGAGCGTGCCGGCGAACCGCCCGTTGCCCTCGTCGTCGGGGCCGAAGTAGCGCGCGCAGTAGAGCAGCACCAGGGCGCCCACCCCGGTGACGACCGCGGCGAACAGCAGGGCGAGCGCGTCCAGCCGCAGGGCCAGCTGCAGGTCCAGCGCGGGGATCCACTCGACGGTCTCCCGGACCTCGCGCCCGTCGAGCACGGCCGACAGCTGCACGAGCACCCAGGCGAACGCGGCGGCGGGCACGAGCGCGAGCGCGACGAAGGCCTGCCTGCCCCACCACCGGACGAACGCGGGCGCGAGCAGCGCGGCGAGCAGGTGGAGGAGCAGCAGTGCGAGCACGGGTCTCCCGGGAGTCGTTGGCGGCTCGGGGACCACAGAACGTCGGTCGGACGACGGCCGGCGGTATGGACATCCTACCCGGGTGGGCGTATACGGCTCGGCGCTCAGCGACCGGGCCGGACCAGCCCGCTCTCGTAGGCGAAGGCCACCGCCTGGACCCGGTCGCGCAGGCCGAGCTTGAGCAGCAGCCGGCTCACGTGGGTCTTCACCGTCGCCTCACCGAGGTACAGCCGGGCGGCGATCTCGGCGTTGGACAGCCCCGCGGCCACCAGCGACAGGACGTCGGTCTCGCGCTCGGTCAGCTCGGTGAGCCGCCCGGCCGCGGCGGCGTCGACCGCCGGGGCTGCGGCGAAGGACTCGATGACCCGCAGCGTCACGGCCGGGTCGAGCAGGCCCTGGCCGGAGGCGACGGTGCGGACGGCCGCCACCAGGTCCTCCGGCGGCGCCACCTTGAGCAGGAAGCCGCTGACACCGGCCCGCAGCGCGGCGGCCACGTACTCGTCCTCGTCGAAGGTGGTCAGCACGACCACCCGCGTGGGCAGCTGCGCGGCGACGATCCGGCGGGCGGCCTCCAGCCCGTCCATGCCGGGCATGCGGACGTCGAGCAGCACGACGTCGGGCTGCAGCCGGGTCACCACCGCCACGCCCTCGGCGCCGTCGGCGGCCTCCCCCACGACCTCGATGTCGGGCTCGGCGGCGAGGACCATCCGCAACCCGGTGCGGATCATCGACTGGTCGTCGACCAGGACCACCCGGATCGTCACGCGGGCACCCCCGCACCCGCCGGCGCGACGGCGGGCACCGGGAAGGAGGCCCGGACGCGGTACCCGCCGCCGCGGACCGGCCCGACCGTCAGCGTGCCGCCGGCGACGGCGACGCGCTCCCGCATGTGCAGCTGCCCGTGCCCGCCCGGCGCCGTGCCGGGCGCGGCGACCGGCAGGCGGGCGCGGCCGTCGTCGGTGACCGTGACCGTGACCCGGTCCGGCGCCCAGGTCACCTCGACCCGGGTGGCGGCGGCCCCGGCGTGCCGGACGACGTTGGACAGCGCCTCCTGCACCACCCGGACGGCCGAGACGTCGACCAGCTGCGGCAGCTCGGTGGGCTCGCCGGTCACCTCCAGCTCGACCGGCATCCCGGTGCGGCGCAGCCCGTCGAGGACGGCGTCCAGCCGCGACAGCGAGGGCTGGGGCGCGGGGTCCCCGTCGGCCTGCTCCCGGAGGATGCCGACCACCCGGCGCATCTCGTCGACCGACTCCCGGCCCAGCCGCTCCAGCCCGCGCAGCACCTCCTGCGCGTCGGGCCGGTCCGGCAGCAGCCGCCGCAGGCCGCCCATCTGCAGCACCATCACGCTCACCGAGTGCGCCACCGAGTCGTGCACCTCGCGGGCGATCCGGGCGCGCTCGGCCACCGCGGCGGCCGACGCGACCGCCTCCTGCTGCTCGGCCAGCCGGGCGGCGAGCACCTGCAGCTCCCGGGATCGCTCCCGGGACTGCCGGACCAGCACGCCGACACCCCAGGCCACCCCGGTGACCAGTAGGTAGAACATCGCCTCCCAGACGTTCGGCCCGAGCGCCGCCCCGGCGGCCACGACCACCACCGTGGCGACGGCGGCGGCGCGGATCCCCTGCCGCAGCGGCAGGACCGCGGCGGCGTGCCCGACCAGCAGCGCCATGCCGACCAGCTGGGCACCCCCGGGACCGGGCGTGCCCAGCGCGTAGTTGCCGAGCACGGTGCACGCGCCGACCACCGCGGCCGGCTCCGGCCGGCGGACGCAGGCGGCCACGACGGCACCCGCTGCGACGCCGGGCAGGCAGGTGTGCAGGGGGAAGCCGTAGGTCTGGTCGATCGCCGTCTCGACGACCGCGAGCACGGCCAGCAGCGCGCCGACCGCCGGCCAGAACAGGCGGCGGGCGTGCGGGGAGGCGGACCAGCGGGGCATGGCCCGGAACGCTAGGGGCCGCACGGCGGCGGCGGGATCCCCCTCACGACGGACGGCGCGTCCCCCACCATCCGCCGTGCGGCGGAACCGGGTCGGTGCGCCGGGACGGACGCGCAGGTCAGAGCCGGGTTCCTAGCTTTCTCGCCATGACCACGGACTTCATGCCCCCCACTCCCACCGCCCCTCCCGTCGCGGCCCCCGCGCGCCGCAGCGCCGGCTCGCTGATGCTGCCGATCGCCGGCGGCGCGCTCATCGCCGGCTCGCTGCTCTACGTCGCCGGCCTGGCCACCTCCCCGCCGTGGGACTCCCCGTCCGACGCCGACTACATCGCCTCGCTGGCCCGCGACGAGGGGCAGACGACGCTCTCGGCGGTGCTGCTGCACTACGGCAACCTGCTCATGGGCCTGGCCTGGCTGGCCGCCCCCGCGCTGGTCCGCGGCCGCCGCGGGAGCGTCGCGACGGTGGTGGGCGCCCTGATGGCCGCGCTCGGCCACGTCACCGTCGCCGGCTTCGTCCTCTACGACTACTGGACCGCCGCCATCGGCCGCGAGCTGCCCGCCGGCCAGGCCGAGGACCTCTTCGGCATCGTCCAGGCCAACCCGGGCGTCGCCGTCGTCGGGATCATCACCCTCTTCGGGCTCATCGGGCCCATCGTCGGGACCGCCGCCCTGGCCCGTGCCGGCGTCGTCTCCTGGTGGCTGCTCGTGCCGGCCGTCGGCTGCCTGGTCGCCTCCGCCCTGCTGACCTTCGAGCCGCTGCTCTACGCAGGCTTCGCGGTGTTCGGTGCGGTCCCGCTGGTCGTCATCGGCCAGCGGATGCTGCAGCGCCGCCGCGCCGAGGCCGCGGTCGCGGCCTGATCCCCGCGCCCCTGACCCCGGCGACGATCAGGTGACCTGGTCATCGGGCGTCCTCCCTCACCGCACACGGCGAGGGAGGACGCCCTCCGGTGCGGGAGGACGGCGTCGCGGCTCAGCCCTCGGCGAGCTCGGCGGCGGCCAGCCAGTCGGTCTCGACCTGGTCCTTCTCGGCGAGGACGGCGCGCAGCTGCCCGTCGAGCTCGGCGGCCCGGGTGTAGTCGGCCGCCGCGGCGGCGAGCTGCTCGTGCAGCCGCGCCTCGTCGGCCTCGAGCTTGGCCAGCCGCCGCTCCAGCCGGGCGGCCTCCTTCTTCGCCGCCCGGGCCTCGGCCGCGCTGGGACCCGCGGAGGCCGCCGCCGCGGCCGGGGCGCCGGTGCCGGCGTGCCCGCCGGACAGCGCGGCCTCGCCGGCGGCGCGGCGGGCGAGGTACTCCTCGACACCGCCGGGCAGGGCCGCGATCGTGCCGTCGCCCATGAGCGCGACGACCGAGTCGCAGACCCGGTCCACGAAGTACCGGTCGTGGCTGACCACCAGCACGGTGCCGGCGAAGGAGTCCAGCAGGTCCTCCAGCGCGGTCAGCGTGTCGATGTCCAGGTCGTTGGTCGGCTCGTCGAGGACCAGCACGTTCGGCTCACCCATCAGCAGCCGCAGCAGCTGCAGCCGCCGGCGCTCGCCGCCGGAGAGGTCGCCCACCGGCGTCCACTGCCGGGAGGCGGCGAAGCCGAAGCGCTCGGCCAGCGAGGACGCCGAGATCTCCTGGTTGCCGATCCGCGCGATCCGGGCGACCTCCTGCACCGCCTCGAGCACGCGCAGCCGCGGCGGCAGCTCGGCCACGTGCTGGGAGAGGTACGCCGGCGCGACGGTCTGCCCCTGCACCACCCGGCCGCGGTCGGGCTCGATCTCGCCGAGCAGCAGCCGCAGCAGCGTCGTCTTCCCGGCGCCGTTGACGCCGACGACGCCGATCCGGTCGCCCGGGCCGACGTGCCAGGTGAGGTCCTTGAAGAGTTGTCGGGGCACAGCGTTCGTCGTGGTCCCTGCCGGGGTCGGCACCGCGTAGTCGACGTCCTCGACGTCGAAGACCGTCTTCCCCAGGCGCCGGGCGGCGAAGCCCTTGAGCGCCATGGTCTCCCGCGGCGGCGGCTCGTCGGCGATCAGCGCCTCGGCCGCCTCGATCCGGAACCGCGGCTTGCTGGTGCGCGCCGGCGGGCCGCGGCGCAGCCAGGCCAGCTCCTTGCGGACCAGGTTCAGCCGGCGCTCCTCGGTGACCGCCGCGATCCGCGCCCGCTCGGCGCGGGCCAGCGTGTAGGCCGAGTAGCCGCCGTCGTAGGAGTGCACGTCGCCCTCGGCGACCTCCCACGTGGTGGTGCACACCTCGTCGAGGAACCACCGGTCGTGGGTGACCACCAGCAGCCCGCCGCTGCGCCGCTTCACGTAGTCGGCGAGCCACGCGACGCCCTCGACGTCGAGGTGGTTGGTCGGCTCGTCGAGCACGAGCAGGTCCAGCGGGCGGATCAGCTGCGCGGCCAGCGCCACCCGGCGCCGCTCGCCGCCGGACATGGGCGCCACCGGGCTGTCCAGGCCGAGCCGGTCGAGCTCCAGGCCGGCCAGCACGCTGCGCACCGCCGGGTCGGCGGCCCACTCGTGCTCGGAGGCGAACAGCGACGCGGGGAGGACGACGTCGCGCACCGTCGTCCCCGGCGGGAGGGTGCCGGACTGGTCGAGGACCCCCATCGCCAGGTCGCCGCGGCGGGTGACCCGGCCGGAGTCGGGCTCCTCGACGCCGGTGAGGACCTCCAGCAGCGTCGTCTTGCCGCCGCCGTTGCGGCCGACGACGCCGATCCGCTCGCCCGCGGCGATGCCCAGGGAGACGTCGTCCAGCAGCACGGTCGTGCCGTGTGCCTTGGACACCCGCTCCAGGTTGACGAGGTTGAGGGGCGCGCTCATCGGCGGCTGCGGTCGCTGTCCATGTCCCCTCCAGTATCGCCGCTCCCGGACACCGGTCCCGACCAGGCCGGGACCGCCGCCCCTGGCTCCCGGGACACCGTGCCGCAGAGGGTGTCCTCATCGGGCCGAGCGGTCCACCAGTCGGCCACAAGGCGCGCACAAGCGCGGTCCGGAGGCTCCAAGACACCGGCCCCCCGGCCGGCTCCCGCCAGGGAGACGCACACCCCCGCCGCCGGCGGGCCCAGCACCAGCACCAGGAGGACGCCATGACCACCGCCGTCGCCCACGCCGAGGACGCGCAGCACCTCACCCTGCCGTCGCGGCCGGCCGGCCGTCCGCACCTGGTCGCGGTCCCGACCCCGCCCGTGACCGCCTCGGTCTGGTGGGCGCGGATGGCCGACGGGGGCCCGGCGTCGCGGGAGCACTCGCTGGTCGCGGTGAACTCCGACCGGTTCGCCGACGGCACCCCGGTGGACATGACCGCGATCGAGTCCCGCGGGCGCCGTCCCTCCGGCTGGCTGGTCGACGTCCGCTACCGGGCGACCGACGGCACGGTCCTGCGGATCGACACCTCCGACTCCGTGGCCGAGCTGGCCCCGCCGCTGTGGTTCGCCGAGCTGCACCACGCCACCAGCAACATCCCGGCCACGTCGCTGATGGCCTTCACCGGCCCCGCGTTCCGGCCCGGGGTGGTGGTGACCCCGCGCGAGGTCGCCGCGGCCGGCGTCCGGATGGCCGACCGGATCGGCGAGGTCCGCTGGTACAACCGCTCGGGCATCGTCGACACCGTCACCGTGGACCCGGCGGTCCGCCGCCGCGGCGTCGGCTCGGTGCTGGTCACCGCCGCCGAGGCGCTGCGCGTGCTGCGCGGGTGGGCGCCGCTGCGCAGCGACGGCCGGCTGACCGACGCCGGTGCCGCCTGGCTCGACGCCGCCCCGCCCGCGTGGCGGTCGCGGCTGGCCGACCGCGTCGAGGTGCTGCCGGACGAGGACGCCGAGGACGCCGGCCCGACCGGCGTGGCCCGCCTGCTGCGGGACTACGCCTGACCGGGCCTCAGGCGAGGCGGGTGACCTCGACGGTGACGGTGTGCCCCTGGCTGCCGGCGCCGGAGAAGATCCCGCGGAAGGGCGAGACGTCGCCGTAGTCGCGGCCCCGGCCCAGCGTCACGTGCCGGGTGCCGACCTCGGCGGAGTTGGTCGGGTCGTAGGCGCACCAGCCGCCGTCCCACCACTCGACCCAGGCGTGGCTCTCCCCGGTGACCGTCCGGCCGACCGCGGCGTCGCGCGTGGGGTGGAGGTAGCCGGAGACGTACCGCGCCGGCAGCCCCACCGCCCGGAGCATGCCGACGGTCACGTGCGAGATGTCCTGGCAGACCCCCTTGCGGTGCCGCCAGGCCTGCATCGCCGTGGTCTTCACGTGGGTGGCGCCCGAGAGGTACTCCATGTGCTCGCGCACGTGCCGGCACAGCGCGGCGGCGGACTCGTGCGGCGGCAGGTCGCCGACGACGGCGCGGGCCTCCGCCACCACCTCGTCGTCGACCGCGGTCAGCGGGGTGGGGCTCAGCAGCTCCCCGTACTGGTCGCGCACCTCGGCGCCGCGCAGCGCCGCCCAGCCGACGTGCTCGTGGCCGGCCGGCTCGGGCCCGGCCTCGACGATCGACGTGCCGGTGACCACCAGCTCCTCGTGCGGGGAGTGCAGGTCGAACGCGGTCACCGTGGAGCCCCAGTAGTCGCGGTAGGCGTAGGCGGTGGCCGCCGGCTCGATCTCCACGCGGGAGCGCAGCGTCGTCTGCCGGGTGCTGTTCTCCGGCGTCAGCCGCGCCTCGTTGTAGGAGGAGCGGACCCGGCCGGCGTAGGAGAACCGGGTGCGGTGCACCACCTGCAGCCGCCAGCGGGACGACGGCGGGCGGCCGGCCTGCCCGTGCGCGGGGACCTGCTGGGCCTGCAGCTGTTCCATCAGGCGACCCCCTCGGGCACCCACACCTGCGGCGCCTGCTCGGTGAAGAACCGCTCGCTGACCGCGGCGCTGGCCGCCGAGCAGGTGCGCTGGAGCTCCTCCAGCCGGGCGGGGAGCCGGGACAGCAGCTCCGGCGTGCTCATGTACTCCAGCAGCGTGCGGGCCCGGCCGACGATGCGGTGCGCCTCACCCGCGACGCCGATGCGGGTGGCGTCGCGGACGGTGCTGCGCTCCAGCTCGGCCAGGCAGCTCTCGGCCTGGTCCAGCGCGGCGAACACCGACCGCGGGAACAGCCGGTCCAGCAGGAGGAACTCCGCGGCGCGGCTGGAGTCCACCACCCCGCGGTAGGTGCGCAGGTAGGGCTCGTAGGCGCCGGTGGAGCGGAGCACCAGCGTCCAGGACGGCGCGGCGTCCCCGGCGAGCACCCGGGTGGAGATGATCCGGGCGGTCATGTCCACCCGCTCCAGCGACCGGCCGAGCACCAGGAACAGCCAGCTCTCGTCGCGGCTCATCGTGGAGTCGGCCAGGCCGAAGACCATCGCCGAGCGCTCGCGGACGAACCGGAACAGCGAGTGCGGCCCGTACCGGCGGGCCATCGTGCGCTGCTGCGGCAGGGCGTTGTGGGTGACGTTCAGCGACTCCCAGATCTCCCCGGAGAGCACCTCGCGGGCGCCGCGGGCGTTCTCCCGGGCCGCCGACAGCGCGCCGACGATCGAGCTGGGGCTGTCGCGCTCGAACGCCAGCGTGGCCAGCACCCGCTCGGTGTCGGCCTCCTCCGGCGGGCAGGGCGAGCCCATCAGCGCCAGCAGGTTGGCGCAGGCCCGGCGCTCGTCGATCCACGGGTCCTCGACCAGCCGCTGGGTGTGCACGTCGAGGATGCGGGCGGTGTCGTCGGCGCGCTCGACGTAGCGGCCGATCCAGAAGAGCGACTCCGCGATCCGGCTCAGCATCGAGACGCTCCCGTCGCTCCCGGACTCGACCAGCCGTCCGGCCCCTCCCCGAGGCTCGGCGCGAGCTCGGGAGCGCTGAGGGGGGAGGGGTCCTCCGACTGCTGCTGCTGCTGGGACTGGCCGACGGCGGTGTCGTTGAGCGGCCCCGGGTCCTGCGCGGGCGGGTCGTCGGGCAGGTCGGCGGTGGTGAACTCGATGCGGGTCAGCTCCGGCACCTCCTCGGGCTCGCTGGCCGGGCGGGGGTGGCTGAGCACCCAGGTGTCCTTCGACCCGCCGCCCTGGCTGGAGTTGACCACCAGCTCGCCCTCCGGCAGCGCGACCCGGGTGAGGCCGCCGGGCAGCACCCACACCCGGTCGCCGTCGTTGATGGCGAACGGGCGCAGGTCCACGTGCCGGGGCGCGATCCGGCCGCCGATCAGCGTGGGGCAGGTCGACAGGCCGATCGGCTTCTGCGCGATCCAGTCGCGCGGCCGGGCGCGCACCTTCGCGGCGAGGTCGGTGAGCGTCCGCTCGTCGGCCCGAGGGCCGATGACGATGCCCTTGCCGCCGGAGCCGTCGACCGGCTTGAGCACCAGCTGGTCGAGCCGGTCGAGCACCCAGCGGGTGGTGTCCTCGTCGTCGAGCCGGTGGGTCTCCGCGTTGGCCAGCACCGGCTCCTCGCCGAGGTAGTAGCGGATCAGGTCGGGCACCCAGGTGTAGAGCAGCTTGTCGTCGGCGACGCCGTTGCCCACCGCGTTGGCGATCGTGACCCGGCCGGCGCGGGCGGCGTTGAGGACGCCGGCGCAGCCGATGACCGAGTCGGGGCGGAAGTGCACCGGGTCGAGGAACTCGTCGTCGATCCGCCGGTAGACGACGTCGACGCGGCGCTGCCCGTCCGTCGTCCGCATGCTCACCTGGTTGCCCGCGCACACCAGGTCGCGGCCCTCGACCAGCTCGACGCCCATCTGGCGGGCCAGCAGGGCGTGCTCGAAGTAGGCGGAGTTGTAGACGCCCGGGGTGAGGACGACGACCGTCGGGTCGGCGACGTTGGCCGGCGCGGAGGCCTTGAGCGCGGCCAGCAGGCGGGTCGGGTAGTCGTCGACCGGCTGGATGCGGTGGTCGGCGAACAGCTCCGGCAGCACCTGGCTCATGGCCGCGCGGTTGGTGATGACGTAGCTGACGCCCGAGGGCGAGCGCAGGTTGTCCTCGAGCACGCGGAAGTCGCCGGCCTCGTCGCGGACCAGGTCGATGCCGGAGACGTGCACGCGCACGCCGTTGGGCGGCACCAGCCCGTGCGCCTGCCGGTGGAAGTGCGCGCTGGTGGTGACGACGCTGCGCGGCACGACCCGGTCGGCGAACACCTGGCCGGCGCCGTAGACGTCGGCGAGGAAGGCCTCCAGCGCGTGCACCCGCTGGGCGACGCCGCGCTCGATGACGTCCCACTCCTCGGCGCCGATGACCCGAGGCACGATGTCGAGCGGGAACGGCTGCTCCTCGCCGGCGTGGGCGAACGTGACCCCGGCGTCGCGGTAGGTCTGGGAGAGCAGGTCGGCGCGGGCGGACAGCTCCTCCCCCGCCATCGGCTGCAGCGAGGTGAACAGCCCGGCGTAGGCCGCCCGGGGCTCGGCCGGCCTCCCGAACATCTCGTCCCACTGCTGCCCCAGCGGGTAGCCGTCGAAGAGGTCCGCCATGGCCGGGACCGTAGTTCGGTCGTGTGTCCCGCGCGTTTCGAGACCGCGACCTCCGGTCCCTCGACGCGTCAGGTGGCCGTGGCGAGACCCAGCCAGGGGACCAGCGCGCCGTCGGAGAGCAGCCGGCCCACCCGGCGGGACTGCTCCTGCGCCTCCGCCCACGCCGGGTCGTCCCCGTGCCGGCGCTCGACCTCGGCGTCGACGGCGTCGGCCCGCTCGGACCACTCCGCGGGGCTGTCGGAGAGGTCGGCCCGGCCGGTGCGGTCCAGCCGCAGCCCCGCGCCGGCCAGCAGCCCCGTCAGCTCGTCCTCGGACGGGAAGACGTTGCCCTCGGGCAGCGGCGGCGGCAGCGGCCGGACGGCGACGAAGACCAGCAGGCCCACCCGGCCCCCGTCGGCCACCACCCGGCGCAGCTCGGACAGGACGGCGGCCTTGTCCGGCGTCGTGCACAGCACCCCCAGGCACCAGGCGGCGTCGAACGTCCCGTCGGCGAACGGCAGCTGCTGGGCCGTGGCCACCACGGCGGGCAGGCCGAACAGGCGTGCCGACGCGCGCACCGCCTCGGCCATCGGCTCGGCGCAGACCGGCCGCACGCCGCGCTCGGCCGCCAGCCAGCCCGCGGGGCCGCCGACGCCGGCGCCGTCGTCCAGCACCCGGGCGCCGGGCCGCAGGGCGAGCCCGTCGGCCAGCCAGCGCAGGGCGCCCTCGCTGCCGCTGCCCCGGCAGCCGGCCGGGATCGCGTGCTCCGGGCCGAGCGCCCGCACCGCCTCCTCGGTCCACCCGGCGACCGTGCCGAACTCGGCCTCCATCGCCTCCGGCTCGATGTCAGCCACCGTGCTCCTCCCTGATCCGGGCCGCGACCTCGGCCTTGACCCGCGCCCCGGCGTCCTCCCCGTCGGCCGACGCGAGACCGGAGAGGTTGACCCCGGCCACCCCCTCGACCGCGAGGAGCGCGCGGGCCTCGGCGACGGCGGCGGCGATGCCCGCCTCGCGCGGATCGGCCGCGGCGAGCACCTGCTCGACCACGTCGTCGTCCAGGTGCAGGCCGGGGAAGCGCTGCAGCACCCGTGCCGAGCGCTCGTCGGCGTAGACGGCGACCGCGGCGACGAACGGCAGCGTGGCGCCGGCGGCGCGTGCGGCGGCGACGAACCGCGCGACCTCGGCGGGCGTGCGCACGTGGTTGAGCACGCAGACCTGCGCCCCGGCGCGCTGCTTCTGCGCCACGCGGGCCGGGCGCAGGTCCACCGGCGGGGCCGCGGGCGACTCGGGGACGGCGACCGCCAGGCCGGCGGACGTCGCCAGCGCCGCCAGGCGGGGCCCGTCGAGGTCGAAGACCTGCGTGGCGCCCGGGCGGACGCCGGGGCCGCGGGCGTCGCCGGTGACGCACAGGACACCGTCCACCCCCAGCGCGGCGAGCGCGGCCACCTCCTGCTCGAGCACCACGCGGTTGCGGTCGCGGCAGGCCAGCGTCGTCCACAGCCGGCCGCCGGCGTCGTGCACCTCGGCGGCGAAGAGCGCGGGCGGGAAGTCCGGCCGGTTGGCGTGCTCGCCGATCAGCAGGCCGTCGGAGACCGGGCCGACCACGCCGACCACGCGCCGCAGCGACGACGGGTCGTAGGGGACGACGGTGAGGTCGGTCAGCACGACCGGCCGGGTGCGGGCGGTGTCGAGCAGGCTGCCCGGGCGCGGCGCCGGGGCGGGCGGGGGCTCGACCGGCCAGGCCACCAGCGGCTCGCCGACGAAGACGCAGCGGTGCTCGGCGACCTCGCAGCCCTCGTCGGCCCGGACCCCGCCGCACGGGCCGAAGACCATCCGCTTCGGGCAGCCCTCCCGGGGCGGCAGGTCGGCGAGCATCGGCGACGGCACGCCTCCCACCCTGGTCGTGGTCCGCGAGATCTGCACACTCGGGCGTTTCCTGGGCCGCAGAGGCCCGAGTGTGCAGATCTCGCGCGGGAGGTGCGGGCGGGAACAACTGAGCGCCCGACCGCGCTAGGGTGGCCACAGGTAGTTGAGCTCTCAACTCAAGGAGGCCGCGATGCCCGCCATCACCGTCGAGGACACCACCGTCCTGCCCCGCGTCCCCGCGCCCGCCCCGGGCACGGTGCGCCGCCGGGTCCGCTCGGTGACCACCGCGCCGTCCGGCTTCGAGGGCGAGGGCTTCCCGGTCCGCCGCGCCTTCGCCGGCGTGGACCTGCGCGACCTGGACCCGTTCATCCACATGGACCAGATGGGCGAGGTCGAGTACGCGCCGGGCGAGCCGAAGGGCACCTCCTGGCACCCGCACCGCGGCTTCGAGACCGTCACCTACATCATCGACGGCACCTTCGAGCACGCCGACTCCCACGGCGGCGGCGGCACGATCAGCAACGGCGACACCCAGTGGATGACCGCCGGCGGCGGCGTCCTGCACATCGAGAAGCCGCCGGAGGCGCTGGTCGTCAGCGGCGGCCTGTTCCACGGCCTGCAGCTGTGGGTGAACCTGCCGCGGGCGCAGAAGTGGGTCGAGCCGCGCTACCAGGACCTGCGCGCGGACGAGGCCGTGCTGCTGGCCAGCCCCGACGCCGGCGCCTTCCTCCGGGTCATCGCCGGGGACGTCGCCGGCCACCGCGGCCCGGGGTCGACGTACAGCCCGATGGCGATGGTGCACGCGACCATCGCCCCCGGGGCGACGCTCGAGCTGCCGTGGCGGCCGGACTTCAACGCGCTGGTGTACGTCCTCTCCGGCGCCGGCGCGGTCGGGCCCGACGGGCAGCCGGTCCGCACCGGCCAGCTCGCCGTCTTCGGCCCGGGCGACACCATCACGGTCAGCGGCGCGAAGCAGCAGGAGTCGCGGACGCCGGCGCTGGACGTCGTCGTCCTCGGCGGGCTGCCGATCCGGGAGCCGATCGCCATGTACGGGCCGTTCGTGATGAACACCCGGCAGGAGGTCATGGACGCGTTCACCGACTTCCAGGCCGGCCGGCTGGGCGCCGTCCCGGCGCAGCGGGTCCCGCACGGCGACGTCCGGGGAGAGACTGGCCAGACGCCGGACGCCTGACGGCGCCCCGGAGCGGAAGGCCCCAGGAGGGAGCGCCATGAGCAACCTCGACCGCCGTCCGCCCGCCCGTGAACTGGGCGGGCGGGCGGCGACCGCCGCCGGCCCCGTGCTCGACCTGCTGCCGGCCAAGGAGGTGCCGCTCGGCGAGAGCACGCGCGTGCGCCGCCTGCTGCCCACCCTCGGCCGGCGGCTGGTCGGGGCCTGGGCCTTCGTCGACCACTACGGCCCGGACGACGTCGCCACCGGCCGCGGGATGCAGGTCGCCCCGCACCCGCACACCGGGCTCCAGACCGTCTCCTGGCTGCTGCAGGGGCGGGTGCACCACCGGGACTCGCTCGGCAGCGACGTCGAGTTCGGCCCGGGCGAGCTCGCGCTGATGACCGCGGGGCACGGCATCTCGCACTCGGAGCAGTCGCCGGTCGAGCACCCGAGGTACCTGCACGGCGCCCAGCTGTGGGTGGCCCTCCCCGACTCCGCCCGCGACACCGCGCCCGCGTTCGAGCACCACGCCCGGCTGCCCGGTTTCGCCTCCGACGGGCTGACGGCCACCGTGCTCATGGGCTCCCTGGGCGGCGCGACCTCGCCCGGCACCGCGCACACCCCGCTGCTCGGCGTGGACCTGGACCTGGCCGCCGGTGCCGACGTCGAGCTCGCGCTGGAGCCGGACTTCGAGCACGCCCTGCTCGGCGCCTCCGGCGGGGCGGACGTCGAGGGGGCACCGCTCGGCCACGGGCAGATGCTCTACCTGGGCACCGGCCGGCGCTCGGTCCGGATCCGCACCAGGGAGGCGGCGGAGTTGCTGCTCCTCGGCGGCGAGCCGTTCGAGGAACGGCTGGTCATGTGGTGGAACTTCGTCGGCCGGTCCGGCGAGGAGATCGCCGCGTTCGCCGAGCAGTGGAACGCCGACGACGGGCGGTTCGGCTCCGTGGTGGGCTACGACGGCGACCGGCTGCTCGCGCCGGCGCTGCCTCCGGTTCCGCTCAAGGCCCGCGGTCGGGAACGCTGAGGAAGGACCCCGTCCCCCTCCCCCCTCGCAGGCTCGGGGCGAGCCTCCGACGGGGCCGTCCGACACGAAGGAGCTCTCCCGTGACCGTCGAGCCCAGGTACCTCGAGTTCGTCGCCGGCCGGAAGTGGGGCGTGCTGGCCACCGTCAAGCGCGACGGCCGGCCGCAGCTGTCCAACGTCGGCTACGCCTACGACGCCGAGCAGCAGCTGTTCCGGGTGTCGGTGACCGCCGACCGCGCCAAGACCCGCAACCTCGCGCGCGACCCCCGCGTGACGCTGCACGTCTCCTCCGACGACTTCTGGGGCTG
Organism: Blastococcus sp. SYSU D00813; assembly: GCF_054050735.1. Taxonomy (NCBI): domain Bacteria; kingdom Bacillati; phylum Actinomycetota; class Actinomycetes; order Geodermatophilales; family Geodermatophilaceae; genus Blastococcus; species Blastococcus sp. SYSU D00813. The sequence goes on along the minus strand of NZ_JBJGZX010000026.1, from coordinate 34,862 downwards.
GGTGGCCATCGAGGGCACCGCGGAGCTCACCCCGGTCGCCGCCGCACCGGACGACGCCACGGTCGACGAGCTCGTCGCCTACTACCGCGGCGTCAGCGGCGAGCACGACGACTGGGACGACTACCGCGCCGCGATGGTCCGCGACCGCCGGCTCGTCGTCCGGTTCCGCCCCGAGCACGCGTACGGCCAGCTGCGCGGGTGACCCCGGGCCGGCGCGGCCCCTCCGCGCCGGCCCCGCGCCGCTCACTCCTCCGGCTGGACCTCCATCACCGAGAACGCCGCGCCCCACGGGTCGGCGACCACGGCGAACCGGCCGAACTCGGTGTCCTCCGCCGGGTGCAGCACCTTCCCGCCCCGGCCCTCGACCGCCGCCACCGCCTCGTCGGTCGAGGCGACGGCGAAGCAGACGCTCCACCCCCGCGGCAGCCCGGGCTCGGCCGGGCCGACCCCGCCCAGCGGCCGCTCGTCGGTGGCGAAGGTGGCGTAGCCGCCCATGTCGGGGAACTCGTCGAACCGGAAACCGAAGACCCGGGAGTAGAAGGCCTGCGCGCCGGCCAGGTCGTCGACCGCCGCCTCCTCCCAGGTGAGCGACCCGGGCTCGTTGAAGACGCGGACGCCGGTGTGCTCGCCGGACTGCCACAGGCCGAAGCCGTGCCCCTGGTCGTCGCGCGCGATCACCATCGTGCCCATCGGGCCGACCTCCATCGGCTCGACGACCACCGTGCCGCCCGCGTCGCGGATCGCGGCGGCCGTCGCGGCCGCGTCGTCGGTGGCGAAGTAGACCGTCCAGCCGGGTGGGTCCCCGTCGTCCGTCAGCGGACCCATGCCGGCCGCGGGCCGGCCGTCGCGCTCGGCGTTGAGGTAGCCGCCGTACTCCGGGTCGCCGCCGGACCAGCTCCAGCCGAACAGCGACCCGTAGAACTCCTTCGCGGCGTCGACGTCCTTGGCGCCGTAGTCGACCCAGCACGGCGTGCCGGCCGGCCAGGCGGTCTCGCGAGTGGGCATCGCTCCTCCTCCGGTGTGGGGGAGGCCACGGTGCCACCGCCCTCCGACGGTTCCCAGGGGTCAGGCCGCCCGGGACGCCGTCCCCAGCAGCGGCAGGACCTCCTCGCCCACCCGCCAGGCCTCTTCCAGGTGCGGCCACCCGGACAGCACGAACTCGTCGAAGCCGAGCGCCGCGTACTCCGCCAGCCGCTCGGCGACCTGCTCGTGGCTGCCCACGAGCGCGGTCGCCGCGCCCTCGCGGACCAGCCCGATGCCCGCCCAGAGGCCCGGCGCGATCTCCAGCGACCGTGCACCGCCGCCGGCCACCCCGCCGTGCAGCGCCGTCATCCGCGCCTGCCCGACGGAGTCCATCCGGGCGAAGCGCTGCTGCGCGGCGGCGATCGCGTCCGGCGACATCTGCGCCAGCATCCGGTCGGCCTCGCCCCACGCCTCCTCCGGGGTGTCCCGGCTGACGACGTGGACGCGGAGCCCGAACCGCACCTCGCGGCCCACGGCGGCCGCCTTCTCCCGCACCCGGTCCAGCCGGACGGCGACCTGGGCCGGCGGCTCGCCCCAGGTCAGGTACGTGTCGACCCAGCGCGCCGTCACGTCCTCGGCGGGACCGGAGGCGCCGCCCAGGTAGATCGGCGGCACGGGGTCCGGCGGCGCGTCCAGCCCGCCGCCCTCGACCCGGAAGTGCTCGCCCGAGAAGTCCACCGGCCCCCCGGCGAAGCAGCCGCGCAGCACCTCGAGGAACTCCCCGGTCCGGGCGTAGCGGGCGTCGTGGTCCAGGAAGTCGCCGTAGGCGCGCTGCTCGACCGGGTCCCCGCCGGTGACGACGTTGAGCCGCAACCGGCCGCCGGACAGCCGCTGGAACGTCGCCGCCTGCTGCGCGGCCAGGGTCGGCAGCGTGGAGCCCGGCCGGAAGGCGACGAGGAAGTGCAGCCGCTCGGTGAGCGCGGCCAGCGCGCCGCAGACCACCCACGGGTCCTCGCAGCCGGAGCCGACCGGCGTCAGGACCGCCTCGAACCCCGACTGCTCGGCGGCACGGGCGACCGAGGTCAGGTACTCGAGGGTGGGACGGCGGCTCAGCGCGGTCGGGTCGGAGCCGCGCGCGGTCGTCACCGGGTTGACGGCACGGCCGTCGCCGCGGGTGGGCAGGAACCAGGAGAACTGCACGGGGAGGTCCTCGGGGACGAGACGGAGGGGACGAGGCCGAGCAAACCACACTTTGTCGATGGGATTTGACGGAATAGCGCCGAGGGGCCTACCGTCCGCGGTCGTCGACTCCGGGACGCCCGTCCCGGCGAGTGCGGAGAGGAGTGCGCGCATGGCCCCCAGCCCGCTCACCTCCCGCCGCACGGTCGACCACGCGCGGGTCGCCAGCGCGCTCTGTCGCCGCTCCTGACCCCGGCCCTCTCGGCGCCCGCCTCCCGGCGCGGGCGCCTCCCCTGACGCGCGGCCCTCCGCCGCCGCCTGCCCCCAGGAGCACCCCGTGTCCGCCCTGCTGTCCGCCCCTGCCGCCGAGCCCGTGCTCGCCGAGCCGGCGGCCCTCGCCCGACGCCGCCGCAGCTCCAGCCGCCGGCACCGCGTCGGCGTGCGGGTCCTCGCCACGGCCGCCCTGCTCGGCCTGTGGCAGCTGCTGTACTCGCTGGAGATCTGGAACCCGGTGCTCCTGCCCTCACCCGGCGCGGTCTGGGACGCGCTGATCCGGACGTCGACGACGCACGACGACGGCACGGTCGGCTACCAGGGGAAGCTGCTGGCCGAGCACCTCGCCATCAGCCTCGGCCGCATCGGGCTGGGCTCGGTCCTGGGCATCGCGGGCGGTCTGGTCATCGGCCTGCTCATGGGGACGCTCCCCTGGTTCCGCGTCGTCGTGGAGCCGTGGGTCTCGTTCGTGCGCGCGCTGCCCCCGCTGGCCTACTTCAGCCTGCTCATCATCTGGTTGGGCATCGACGAGTCGCCGAAGATCTGGCTGCTCGCGATCGCCGCGATGCCGCCGGTCGCCGTCGCCACTGCAGCGGCCGTCGTCGGCGCCCCCACCGCGCTGGTCGAGGCCGCCCGCGCCATGGGCGCCCGCGGCTGGCAGGTCACCACGACCGTCGTCCTGCCCTCGGCGCTGCCGGAGATCTCCACCGGCATCCGGCTCGCCGTGGGCATCGCCTACTCCTCGCTGGTGGCGGCCGAGACGGTGAACGGGCTGCCCGGCATCGGCGGGATGATCCGCCAGGCCCAGACCTTCCTCCAGTCCGACATCGTCATCCTCGGGCTGTTCGCCATCGGCCTGTCCGGCCTGGCCATCGACGGGGTGCTGCGCGCGATCGAGCGCCGCCTCGTCCCCTGGCGCGGCCGCGCCTGAGCGCGCGCCGCCGTCCCCGCTCCCCGGCGCCATCCCGGCACCGGGACCTCCCCCCAAGTGAAGGAACCCGCATGAGCACGCCCCGCGGCTGGCGCCGCCTGGCAGCAGCCCTGTCCCTGACCGCCCTCGTCACCGGCCTGGCCGCGTGCGGCGACGACGCCGACTCCGCCGAGGGGGACGGCGGCGGCGCGGGCACCATCCGCATCGCCTACCAGGCCTTCCCCAGCGGCGACCTGATCGTCAAGAACCAGGGCTGGCTGGAGGAGGCGCTGCCGGACTACGAGATCGAGTGGACCCAGTTCGACTCCGGCGCCAGCATCAACACCGCCTTCGTGGCCGGCTCGATCGACATCGCGGCGATCGGGTCCAGCCCGGTGGCCCGCGGGCTGTCCGCGCCGCTGGACATCCCCTACCAGGTCACCTGGATCCTGGACGTCGCCGGCGACAACGAGGCGCTGGTCGCCCGCGAGGGCACCGGCATCGAGTCGGTGGAGGACCTGGTCGGCCGGAAGGTGGCGACGCCGTTCAGCTCCACCTCGCACTACAGCCTGCTCGCCGCGCTCGACCAGGCCGGGGTGGACGCCTCGGAGGTCGACCTCATCGACCTGCAGCCGCAGGACATCGTCGCCGCGTGGGACCAGGGCACCGTCGACGCGGCCTACGTGTGGCTGCCCGCCCTGGACGAGATCCGGGGGTCGGGCACCGACCTGATCAGCAGCCGGGACCTCGCCACCGACGGCAAGCCGACCCTGGACCTGGGCGTCGCCACCACCGAGTTCATCGAGGGCAACCCCGAGGCGATCTCGGCCTGGCGGCAGGTCGAGGCCCGCGCGCTGCGGCTCATCGCCGAGGACCCGGACGCCGCCGCCGCGGCCGTCGCCGAGGAGCTGGGCATCGACCCGGCGGCCGCCGCGGACCAGCTGTCCCAGGGCGTGTTCCTCGACCCGGCCGACCTGGCGAGCTCCGAGTGGCTGGGCACCCCGGACGCACCGGGCGACCTGGCCGCCGCCCTGCAGTCGGCGGCCGAGTTCCTCGTGGACCAGCAGCAGATCCCCGAGGCGCCGTCGCTGGAGGACCTGCAGGCCGCGATCCACAACGAGGGCCTGGCCGACGACGTCGCCGAGGACGCCGGCCAGTGACCCGCACGACCGACGGCACGCCGTCCCCGGCCGGGGAGCCCTCCCCGGCCGGGGCGGCCGCCCTGCGGACCGGTGGCGTCCCGCTGTCCATCCGGGACGTCGCCCACTCCTACGGCCGGGGGCCGGCCGCCGTCGCGGCGCTGGGGCCGGTGTCGCTGGAGGTGCCGGCCGGGGAGTTCCTGGTCCTGGTCGGCCCCTCCGGCTGCGGCAAGAGCACCCTGCTGCGGCTGGTCGCCGGCTTCGAGCAGGCCACCTCCGGCACGCTGCGCGTCGGCGGCGAGGAGCCCGAGCCGGGCCGGCAGGCCGGGGTCGTGTTCCAGCAGGCCCGGCTGCTGCCGTGGCGCACGGTCGGGGGCAACGTCGACCTGGCGCTGCGCCTGGCCGGGGTGCCGCGCGAGCAGCGACCGGCGCGGGTCGAGCAGCTGCTCGAGCGCGTGGGCCTGGCCGGCACCGCCCGGCGGCGCACCTGGGAGATCTCCGGCGGTCAGCAGCAGCGGGTGGCGATCGCCCGCGCGCTGGCCGGGTCCGCGCCGGTCCTCCTGCTGGACGAGCCCTTCGCCGCCCTCGACGCCCTCACCCGCGAGCGGCTGCAGGAGGACGTCCGCCAGGTCTCGGCCGAGACCGGCAACACGTCGGTGTTCGTCACGCACAGCGTCGACGAGGCGGTCTTCCTGGGCTCCCGGGTCGTCGTCCTCACCCGGGCCCCGGGGCAGGTCGCCCTCGACCTCGAGGTCCCGCTCCCCCGCTCCGGCCTCTCCCCCGACGACCTGCGCGGTCTCCCCGAGTACGCCGCGCTGCGTGCCGAGATCGGGGCCGCCGTCCGCTCCGTCGCCAGTTGACCCGACCGAAGGAGACCCGCATGACCCTCGTCGCCCCCGCCCCCGCCGACCTGCTCGCCGTCGAGCGGCTCGGCGCCTCCCACGGCGCCCGCATCACCGGCGTCGACCTGGCCACCGCGAGCGACGAGACGCTCGCCGCCGTCCGCGCCGCGCTGACCGAGCACAAGGTGCTGTTCTTCCCGGCCCAGTCGCTCGACCCCGACAGCCAGGTGCGGCTCGGCCGGCGGCTGGGCGAGCTGACGCCGTCGCACCCCGTCGTCCGCGGGCTGGACGACGACCACCCGGAGATCTACTCCCTCGACGCCGCCGACAACGGCTTCGCCGACGTCTGGCACACCGACGTCACGTTCGTCCGGCGCCCGCCGCTGGGCTCGATCCTGCGCGCGGTGCAGTTGCCGCCGGTGGGCGGCGACACCTCCTGGGCCGACGCGGAGGCGGCCTACGCGTCGCTGTCGGCGCCGGTGCGCGCGCTGGCCGACCAGCTCACGGCGGTGCACGACGGCAACCGCGAGTGGGGCTACCACCTGGCCCAGCGGGGCGGGAACCGGTGGGAGGACGGCGAGTACACGCGGCTGGAGCCGGTGGAGCACCCCGTCGTCCGGGTGCACCCCGAGACCGGACGGCGCAGCCTCTTCGTCAACCCCGGCTTCACCTCGCACGTCGCCGGGGTGTCCGAGGCCGAGAGCCGCGGCCTGCTGGACCTCTTCTACGCCCACCTCACCAAGCCCGAGCACGTGGTGCGGCACCGCTGGTCGGCAGGGGACGTCGCGATGTGGGACAACCGCTCGACGCTGCACTACGCCAACCGCGACTACGGCGGCTTCCGCCGGATCATGCACCGGGTGACGCTGCGCGGCGACGTCCCGGTCGGCCCGGCCACGACCGGCTGACCCGCTCCGCGCGCGTCCTCCCTCGCGGCCGGCGGTGACGGAGGACGCGCGGCGGTGAGGGAGGACGGCGCCCGGGTCAGAAGCGGCCGCCGCCCGACCGGCCCCGGCCGCCGCCGCGCGAGCCGCCGCCGAAGCTGCCCCCGCTGCGCCGCCCCGACCCGCCGAACGAGCCCCCGTACCGCCGTCCGCCGCCCCCTCCGCCGAGCAGGATGCCGCCGAGGACGAGGCTGCCCAGGTCAGGGCCGCGCCCGTAGCCGGGGCCGGCGAAGCCGCCGCCGAAGCCCGGCCCGTACCCGCCGCCGTACCCGCCGCCGCCGTAGCCGGAGTTCCAGGTCGAGACGTCGGACTGGGCCCGCTGCAGCGCCTGCGCGGCCAGCGCCTCCGCCTGCTGCGCCTCGCGCACCGCGGTCACCGGGTCGCTGCCGCCCAGCTGCGTCGCCGCGTCGAGGTGCCGCTGGGCCTCGGCCAGCCGGGTCCGGGCCTCGGGTCCGACGGCGCCGCGGCGGGTGGCGATGAAGTCCCCGGCCGCGGCGATCGCCGAGCGGGCGTTGAGCAGCGCCGGGTCCAGCGCCGCGGCGGCGCGGCGGGCCCGGGCCTGCGCGTCGCGGGCCACCGACAGCGCCTGCTCCAGCGCGATGTCGGCCTCCTCCAGCCGGCGCAGCGCGGTGAACGGGTCGGGTAGCGCCCCGCCGGTCGTGGCCATCGCCTCGTCGGCCGCGGCCAGGCCCGCCTCGGCGCGGGCGATCTGCGGCCGCAGGCCGCTCTCGTCGCCGGCCGCCACCAGCGCCCGCGCCTCGGCCAGGTCCTGCTCGGTGTCGGCACGGACGGCGGGGATGCGCTGCACGGCCGCCTCCAGGTCGGTCGCCAGCCGGCCGATCGCGTCGAGCAGCTGGCCGGTCTGCACCACGGCGTCCTCGGCGGCCCGGATGTCGCCCACCGCTGCGCCCGGGGCACCGTTGTCCAGGGCCACGCGCGCCTCGGCGACCTCGGACTCGGCCGCCGCGAGCCGGGCGCGGGCCTGCTCGAGGTTGTCCTCGACGGGCGCGATGGCCGCCGGCGCGTAGCGCCGCTGCAGCTCGGCCATGCGCTGGGCGTCGGCCGGCATCCGGCCGTGCAGGGCGGTGATCCGCGGGCCGAGGGCCTCCAGCGCCTGCGGCGCGTTCTTCTCCAGGTCGCGGAGCTGGTCGAAGGCCTCGGCCTGGGCGTCGAGCCGGGCGTCGGCCGCCGACGTCAGCTGCAGCATCTCGGTGAGCATGGCGCGGGTGGTGGGCTCGTCCTCCGGGATCTCGTCGTCCAGCTGCTGGCGCAGCGTGAACGCCCGGGTGAGCTCCTGCCGGGACTGCGCGAGGGCCTCGGCGAAGCCGGCGACCGCCTCCTCCCCGTACTGCAGGCGGGCGAAGTCGAGGTCCAGCTGCGAGGTCTTCACCGCCTCGTCGAGCTCCAGCAACGCGGTGCTGGCCTGCGCCTGCAGCTGCTCGGTCGGCACGCCGGCGTGCGGGTCGGGCCGCTCGAGCCGCTTCACCGGCGGGCCGGCGGCCTCCCGCCGCCTGCGCCGCACGCGCGAGACGGCGTACGCCCCGCCGCCGAGCAGGACGAGGCCGCCGACGACCGCGGCCGTGCCGGCGCCCGACGAGCCGCCTCCCGGGGAGCCGCCGACCTCGTCGCCCAGCCCCTGCGCGAAGGCCTCGACGCCGCCGCCCCAGTCGTCCTGGCGGAACTCCGGTTCGGCCTCGGCGACGAGCACGTCCCTGATCTCGGCGTCCGACAGCGGGAAGTCGTCGGGCACCCAGTAGCCGTACTCGCCCTCCACGGCCACGGCCAGCAGCGCGTCCCCCGACCCGAGACCCGACTGCTGCGCCGTCGCCTGCGCCCACTGGCCGGAGTCGGCGCCGTCGAACGACTGCACGAAGACGACGAACAGCTGGACGTCGTCCTCGCTCTCCAGCTCCGTGATCGCCGCGTCGGCGCCCGACTCGTCGGCGACCACGCCGACGCGGTCGTCGAGCTGACCGCGCACGGCGACGGGCGGCTCCGCCAGGGCGGCCGGGCCGGTCAGGACCACCGCACCGGCGACGGCGAGGACGACGGACGTGCGGCGGAGGACCACGACGGCGACCCTACCCAGGCGGAACGGGTCCGAGACGGTTCACCGGGGAGCAGGCGAGGGGGGTCGGGAGCCGCCGCGGCGGGTAGGGCGCGACGGAACACGTGCCCCACGACCGAGTTGGAGACGACATGGCCGACCAGCCCGACCGCATCCCCGCCGCCGACCTCCCCCCGGGCTCCGTGCGCCGCGTGGGCGACTGGGCGGTGGGCAACCGCGGCGGCGCCTACTTCGCCGTCTCCCGCCGCTGCCGGCACCAGCTCGCCGACCTGTCGAAGGGCGAGCTCGACGCCGAGGGCTGCCTCGTCTGCCCGTGGCACCAGAGCCGCTACGACGTCCGGACCGGCGAGATGGTGTCCGGGCCGCGGGGCTTCCTCGGCTACCACGGGCCCACGCCGGGCTACACGCAGGTCGTCCGCGGCTACGCGAGGTACCTGAGGCTCCGGGTCCGCCGGGCCCTGCGCCGCGGCGACGACGTCGTCCTCGAGTAGCGGAGTCGCTGGGTGACGGAAACCGTCACCCAGCGACTCCATCGGGGTCAGGCGACGAGCTCGAGGGTCTTGGTCGTCTCGGCGCGGACCTCGGCCAGCAGCGCCGTGTCGGCCGCCAGGCTGCGCCCGTAGGAGGGGATGGCCTCCTGCAGCTTCGGCCGCCACGCGTCCACGTGCTGCGGGAAGCACCGCTCCATCAGGGTGAGCATCGCCGAGACCGCCGTGGACGCGCCGGGGGAGGCCCCGAGCAGACCCGCGATGGAGCCGTCCGCCCCGGTGATCAGCTCGGTGCCGAACTGGAGCACGCCCTTGCCGCTGGTCGGGTCCCGCTTGATCACCTGGACCCGCTGGCCGGCGGTGATCATGTCCCAGTCGCCCTGCTCGGCCAGCGGCACGAAGCCCTGCAGGGTGCGGTGCCGGGCGGCGCGGGACTGCACGAGCTCGCCGATCAGGTACTTGGTCAGCGCCAGCTCGGTGCGGGCCACGCCCAGCATCGAGCCCAGGTTGTTCGGCTTGACCGACAGCGGCAGGTCGAACATCGACCCGGCCTTCAGGAACTTGGGCGACCAGCCGGCGTAGGGGCCGAACAGCAGCGAGTACTCGCCGTCGACCAGGCGCAGGTCCAGGTGCGGCACCGACATCGGCGGCGCGCCGACGGCGGCCTGGCCGTACACCTTGGCCTGGTGCCGCGACACCAGCTCGGGGGAGCGGGTGCGCAGGAACTCCCCGCTGACCGGGAAGCCGCCGAAGCCGCGGATCTCGGGGATCGCGGCCTTCTGCAGCAGCGGCAGCGCGCCGCCGCCGGCACCGACGAAGACGAAGCGGGCGTGCACGGTGCGGTGCTCGCCGGTGACGACGTCCTTGACCGTCACCTTCCAGCGGCCGTCGTCCATGCGCTCGAGGTCGCTGACCCGCTGGTCGACGTGCACGTGCACGCCGCGGGTCTCCGCGTCGGCCAGCTGCAGCCGGGTGAGCGCGCCGAAGTTGACGTCGGTGCCGGCCACCGCACGGGTGCCGGCCACCACCTCGCCGGGGTCGCGCCCGGCCATCATCAGCGGGACCCACTCGGCGAACGTGGCCGCGTCGTCGGTGTACTCCATGCCCTCGAACAGCGGGTGCGAGGCGAGGGCGGCGTAGCGGTTGGCCATGTAGGCCCGGCCGGCCTCGCCGGTCACGAAGCTGATGTGCGGGACCGGGGTGATGAAGTCCTTGGGCGAGCCGGTCAGCCCGTTGCGGACCAGGTGCGACCAGAACTGGCGCGAGAGCTGGAACTGCTCGTTGATCGCCACGGCCTTGCTCGGGTCCACCCGGCCGTCGGGGCCGGCGGGGGTGTAGTTCAGCTCGCACAGGGCGGCGTGCCCGGTGCCCGCGTTGTTCCACGCGTCGGAGCTCTCCCCGGCCACCGCGGGCCCGGACTCGAAGACGGCGACGCTCCAGCCGGGAGCGACGATGCCGAGCAGCGACGCGAGGGTCGCGCTCATGATGCCGCCGCCGACGAGCACTACATCGGGGTCGGTGGCGGGGGCGAGCTCGGTGGACACATCTGCCTCTCTGGCTCCGGTGACGAGGTCCACCACCGACCATCGGCCACTGCGGGCCCGGGCACGCCCCCTCGGCGGTGTGAGATGTGTCGTACCCGTCATGAGATGAATCACGCGGGACCGGGTGGTACGGCGCGGACCGCCGTGGCACGCGGGGCCGCCGGGCTATCGTCGACGGACCGTCCGGCCGACCTGCGGCCGCCCCCGAGACCCCTGGAGCGCGTGCTGTCCGCTGAGTCCGAGGACGCCCGCGACGACCGTCCGGGCGACGCCGCCGGAGGGGACGGCGCGACCGCCGCGGCCCCCGCGCGCCGCCCGCTGACCCGCCTCCTGCTCGCGATCGCGGCCGGCGTGCTGCTGCTGGACCTGGTCACCAAGCTGCTCGTCGTCGCCACGCTCGACCGCGGCGAGGACGTCCGGCTGCTCGGCGGTGCGCTGCACCTGACCCACGCGCGCAACACCGGGGCGGCGTTCTCCTTCGCCGAGGGCTTCACCGTGGTGTTCACCCTCATCGCGGTGGTGGTGGCGGTGGTCATCGTGCGGGCCGCCCGCCGGCTGTTCTCCCTCGGCTGGGCCGTGGCGCTCGGCCTGGTCCTCGGCGGGGCGGTGGGCAACCTCGTGGACCGGGTCTTCCGCGACCCGGGTTTCCTGCGCGGCGGCGTCGTGGACTTCATCTCCGTCTTCGCGCCCGGCGGCGAGTTCTTCCCGATCTTCAACGTCGCCGACTCCGCCATCACCTGCGGCGGCGTGCTGGGGGCGCTGCTGGCGCTGCGCGGCATCGAGTTCGACGGCTCTCGCGCCGGGAGCGCCCGCGAGGACCAGCCGCGCGACTGAGCGGCGCCGGCGCCGTTCCCGCGGCGCTGCGTCCGGTGCGCCGGCACGGGCGGTCACAATGGGTGCGTGAGCAGCTCCCCGGGCACGTACCGCGCACTGCCGGTGCCCGACGGGCTGGAGGGCCAGCGGGTCGACCAGGCGTTGTCCCGGCTGTTCGGCCTGACCCGCACCGCCGCCGCGGACCTGGCCGACGCCGGGTCGGTGGTGGTCGACGGGCGGGTCCGCGGCAAGGGCGACCGGCTCACCGGCGGCAGCTGGCTGGAGGTCGAGCTGCCCCCGCCGCCGGGCGAGCCCCCGGCGCCGCAGCCGGTGGCCGGCCTGACGGTCGTGCACGACGACGACGACCTCGTGGTGGTCGACAAGCCCGTGGGCGTCGCCGCCCACCCCAGCCCCGGCTGGGAGGGGCCGACCGTGGTCGGCGGCCTGGCCGCGGCCGGCTACCGGATCTCGACGTCGGGGGCGGCCGAGCGGCAGGGCGTCGTCCACCGGCTGGACGCCGCCACGACCGGCCTGATGGTCGTGGCCAAGAGCGAGCGGGCCTACAGCGTGCTCAAGGCGGCGTTCAAAGAGCGCACGGTCGACAAGGGCTACCACGCGCTCGTGCAGGGGCACCCGGACCCGTCGCGGGGCACCATCGACGCGCCGATCGACCGGCACCCGCGGCACGACTGGAAGTTCGCCGTCGTCACCGGCGGCCGCCCGTCGGTGACCCACTACGAGGTGATCGAGGCCTTCCCGGCCGCGAGCCTGGTCGACGTCCACCTCGAGACCGGCCGCACCCACCAGATCCGGGTGCACTTCGCCGCCATGCGCCACCCCTGCGTCGGCGACCCCCTCTACGGCGCCGACCCGACGCTGGCGGCCCGCCTGGGCGTCGCGCGGCAGTGGCTGCACGCCGTGCGGCTGGGCTTCGAGCACCCGGCCGACGGCCGCTGGGTCGAGTTCACCAGCGACTACCCGGCCGACCTCGCCGGTGCGCTGGCGGTGCTGCGGGCCGAGGCCCAGGGCTGACGCGTGGACGGTCTGCCGGTGTCGCTCGCCGACTACGGTCCGGCGGCGCTGTCGGCCGTCGTCGTCGCGGGCTACCTGGTCGCCGGTGAGCCGGTGGTCGGCGCCGTCCTGCACCGCCGGTTCGAGGGCCGGCTGCGGACCGACGTCGGCGCCCGCCGCTCCTTCTACCGGCGGTTGCTGGTCCTCGAGTGGGGGCTGGCGCTGCTGGCGCTGGTCGTCTGGCTGTCCGCGCCGGGGGTCGACGCGGCCGCGGTCGGGCTGGCCTGGCCCGACGGCTGGCCCGGTCCGGTGGCCGGGTCGCTCGCGCTGCTCGTCGTCGTCTTCGTCGTCGCCTCGACCCGCGCCCTGCGCGGCGGCGCGCTGACCCAGCTGCCGGTCCGGACCGAGGGCGAGGGCCGGCACGCCGAGCTCCCGGTGCACGCCACCCTGGCCCTGCTGCCGCGCACGCGCGCCGAGCGGCGGCTGTTCACCGTGGTCGGCGTGACGGCCGGCGTCTGCGAGGAGTGGCTCTACCGCGGCTTCTTCCTGGCCGTGGTCGCCGCGGTCGCCGGCGACCTGCCGGCGGGCGTGCTGGTGGCCGTGGCCGCGGTCGCCTTCGGCCTGGCGCACGCCTACCAGGGCGTGGGCGGGGTGGTCACCACCGGCGTGCTGGGCGCGGTCATGGCGGCGCTGTACCTCGACACCGGCTCGCTGCTGCTGCCCGTGCTGCTGCACGCCCTGATCGACCTGCGCTTCCTCGCGGTGCCCGCCCGCGCGCTGCCGTCGGCGGGTGTGCGGTGAGCGCCCGGCCGGACGCCGGCGTGGCCGGGCCCGCGGACCGCGCCGGGCTGGTCGCCGTGCGCACCCGGGTGTTCGTGGAGGAGCAGGGCGTCCCGCCCGAGCTCGAGCAGGACGCCACGGACGCCGTCGCCGTGCACGCGGTCAGCCGCGACGCCGCCGGCCGGGTCGTGGCCACCGGCCGGCTGTTCGAGCGCGACGGCCGCGGGGTCATCGGCCGGATGGCCGTCGACGCCGCCGCCCGCGGCGCCGGCCACGGCGCGGCCGTGCTCGAGGTGCTGCACGGCGAGGCGCGGCGGATGGGGCTGCACGAGGTGGAGCTGCACGCCCAGCTCACCGCCCGCGGCTTCTACGAGCGCGCCGGCTACGCGCCCGTGGGGGAGGAGTACGAGGAGGCCGGCATCCGGCACGTGACGATGCGCCGGCGCCTGGGCGACCCGCCGGGGGACCGTCCCGGACGGTGACCACGGCCTCGCCGACACCGAACTGTCGGTGCTTCGGAGTAGACCTCTCCGGTGCGAGGATCAGGAGCACCGCCGCCCCGACCCCGTACCGCCGGTCTTCCCCACCGGTCGCCCGCCGGCCCGCCGACGGTCGGGCACGCACGACCACGAGGAGCACGACCGAACCGTGAGCAGCGACTCCTTCGTCCACCTGCACGTCCACACCGAGTACTCGATGCTGGACGGCGCGGCGAAGCTGCCCGAGGTGACCAAGGCCGCCGCCGAGCAGGGGATGCCGGCGCTGGCGATGACCGACCACGGCAACGTGTTCGGCGCCTACGACTTCTACAAGCAGGCGAAGTCGGCCGGGGTCAAGCCGATCATCGGCATGGAGGGCTACTACACGCCCGGGTCGCGCTTCGACCGGGCGCCGTTCGACTTCGGCGACAACCTCATCGACGAGGAGGGCGACGGCGGCTCGAACCGGGGCAAGGCGGCGTACACGCACATGACGCTGCTGGCCCGCACCACCGAGGGCATGCACAACCTCTTCCGGATCTCCTCCCTGGCCAGCCTCGAGGGCCAGTACCGCAAGCCGCGCTTCGACCGCGACCTGCTCGAGCGGTACGGCAAGGGCCTCATCGCCACGACCGGCTGCCCCTCCGGCGAGGTCAACATGTGGCTGCGCGCCGGCAAGGAGGACAAGGCGCGCCAGGCCGCGGCCGACTTCCAGGACATCTTCGGCAAGGAGAACTTCTACGCCGAGCTGATGGACCACGGGCTGGCCATCGAGAAGAAGACCCGCCCGGCGCTGATGCAGATCGCGAAGGACCTCGGCATCCCGCTGCTGGCCACCAACGACCTGCACTACACGCACAAGGAGGACGCCGAGGCGCACGACGCCCTCCTGTGCATCCAGACCGGCTCACGGCTCAACGAGACCAACCGCTTCCGGTTCAACGGTGACGGCTACTACCTGAAGAGCGCCGCGGAGATGCGGGCGCTGTTCGACGGCGACCTGCGCTCGGCCTGCGACAACACGCTGCTGGTGGCCGAGCAGTGCGAGGTCGAGTTCACCGAGGGCGCCGACCTCATGCCGCGCTTCCCGCTCCCGCCGGGGGAGGACGAGACCTCCTGGTTCGTCAAGGAGGTCGAGCGCGGGCTGCACAAGCGCTACCCGGGCGGCATCCCCGACCACGTGCGCAAGCAGGCCGACTACGAGGTCGGGATCATCACGCAGATGGGCTTCCCGGGGTACTTCCTCGTGGTCGCCGACTTCATCAACTGGGCCAAGGACAACGGCATCCGCGTGGGTCCCGGCCGCGGCTCGGCCGCCGGGTCGCTGGCGGCCTACGCCATGGGCATCACCGACCTCGACCCGCTCGCCCACGGCCTGATCTTCGAGCGCTTCCTCAACCCCGAGCGCGTCTCGATGCCCGACGTCGACATCGACTTCGACGACCGCCGCCGCGGCGAGGTCATCCAGTACGTCTCGCGCAAGTACGGCGAGGAGCGGGTCAGCCAGATCGTCACCTACGGCACCATCAAGGCCAAGGCCGCGATCAAGGACGCCGCCCGCGTGCTCGACCGTCCCTTCTCGGTGGGCGACGAGCTGACCAAGCTCATGCCGCCGGACGTGATGGGCAAGGGGATCCCGCTGTCGGGGGTCTTCGACCCGGCGCACCCGCGCTACAAGGAGGCCGCGGAGTTCCGCGCCCGCTACGAGTCCGACCCCGGCGCCGCCGAGGTCGTCGACCAGGCCCGCAAGCTCGAGGGCCTGAAGCGGCAGTGGGGCGTGCACGCCGCCGGCGTCATCATCGGCCGGTACCCGCTGATCGACAGCATCCCGATCATGCGCCGGGAGGCCGACGGCGCGATCATCACGCAGTTCGACTACCCGACCTGCGAGACGCTGGGCCTGCTCAAGATGGACTTCCTGGGCCTGCGCAACCTCACGGTCATCGACGACGCGCTGCGCAACATCGTCGCGAACGGCAAGGAGCCGATCGACCTCGACGAGATCAGCAAGGACCTCACCGACAAGGCCACCTACGACCTGCTGGCCCGCGGCGAGACCCTCGGCGTCTTCCAGTTCGACGGCGGGCCCATGCGCTCGCTGCTGCGGCTCATGCGGCCGGACAACTTCGAGGACATCTCGGCCGTCGGCGCGCTCTACCGGCCCGGGCCGATGGGCGCCAACTCGCACACCAACTACGCGCTGCGCAAGAACGGCCAGCAGGAGATCACGCCGATCCACCCCGAGCTGGCCGAGCCGCTCGAGGACATCCTGGGCGGCACGTACGGCCTGATCGTGTACCAGGAGCAGGTCATGGCGATCGCGCAGAAGGTCGCCGGGTACTCGCTCGGCAAGGCCGACCTGCTGCGCCGGGCCATGGGCAAGAAGAAGAAGTCGGTCCTGGACGCCGAGTTCGTCGGCTTCGAGGCCGGCATGAAGGAGCGCGGCTACTCCGACGCGGCGATCAAGACGCTGTGGGACATCCTCGTCCCCTTCGCCGACTACGCGTTCAACAAGGCCCACTCGGCGGCCTACGGCCTGGTCTCCTACTGGACGGCGTACCTCAAGGCCAACTACCCGGCCGAGTACATGGCCGGGCTGCTGACCAGCGTCGGCGACGACAAGGACCGCCGGCCCATCTACCTGGCCGAGTGCCGCCGGATGGGCATCAAGGTGCTGCCGCCGGACGTCAACGAGTCGTCCTGGGACTTCGCCGCGGTCGGCACCGACATCCGCTTCGGCCTGGCCTCGGTGCGCAACGTCGGGCACAACGTCGTCGAGTCCATCGTGCGGGCCCGCGAGGAGAAGGGCGCGTTCAAGGACTTCTCCGACTTCATGCGCAAGATCGACACCGTGGCCTGCAACAAGAAGGTCATCGAGTCGCTGGCCAAGGCCGGCGCGTTCGACTCCCTCGGCCACTCCCGCCAGGGCATCGTCGCCATCCACGCCCAGGCGGTCGACTCGGCGATGGGGCTCAAGCGCAAGGAGGCCGAGGGCCAGTTCGACCTGTTCGGCAGCTTCGGTGACGACGGCGGCGCCGACGACCCGTTCGGCGGGGCGCTGGAGATCACCATCCCGACCGCCGACTGGTCCAAGAGCGAGCGACTGATGTTCGAGCGCGACATGCTCGGCCTCTACGTCTCCGACCACCCGCTGCACGGGGTCGAGCACGTGCTCACCGCGCACGCCGACACCCCGATCGCGGAGATCAACGCCGGCGGCGTGGAGGACGGCGCCAACGTGACGATCGCCGGCATCCTCACCTCGGTGTCCCCGCGCACCAACAAGCAGGGCGCCCCGTGGGCGATCGCGACGCTGGAGGACCTGGAGTCCGGCATCGAGGTGCTGTTCTTCCCCAAGACCTGGGCCGAGGTCTCGGAGAAGGTCGTCCGCGACCAGATCATCGTGGTCAAGGGCCGGATCAGCCGGCGCGACGACCAGCCCTCGCTGTTCGGCGCCGAGGTGACGATCCCCGAGCTCACCGAGGGCCCGCGCGGGCCGGTGCTGGTGTCCATGGCCGCGGCCCGGTGCACCCCGCCGGTGGTCGAGCGGCTGCGCGAGGTGCTGGGCAGCCACCCGGGCACCACCGAGGTGCAGCTCAAGCTGGTCAACGGCGCCCGGGAGACGGTGCTGCGGCTCGACCAGGGCCTGCGGGTCCGGCCGAGCACCGCGCTGATGGGCGACATCAAGGCGCTGCTCGGCCCGACCAGCGTCGCGCTGCTGTGAGCCGCCTCGCGGGCGCCGGGGTCCGGGTGGTCGGCGGTGGTGCGGGTGCGCCCCGCCCCCGCCGGGAGGGTTCACTGGAGGCGTGAGCGACACCGTCGGCCCCGTCCGGGCTGCTCAGGCCGGTGGCGGACCGGCGCCCGACCACCCCGCCGACGGCTTCCCCGGCCACCCCGGTCAGGCCCTCGGGCAGCCGGCCGGCCGGTGGACGGAGCGGCGGGCCGGGCCTGTCGCCGGCCGGTGGGGCGGGGTGGCCGAGCTGCGCGCCGACCTGCTGCCGGCGCTGCGGCTGACCGGCCTGCTCGTCCTCGCGGGGGTCCCGGCGGGTCTGACCTGGTGGCTGCTGTCCCCGGTGGTGCACACGGTCGTGATCGAGGGCCAGACGATCGCGGTGGAGTCCACGGCCACGGAGCGGGCGCCCGCGGGGGACGTCGTCTTCACGCTGGTCATGGCCGGCCTCGGGCTGCTCGGCGGGCTCGCGGTGTGGCTGCTGCGCCGGCACCGCGGGGTGACGGTCCTGCTCGGCCTGGCCGCGGGGACGGCGCTGGCCGGCGTCGTCGCCTGGCAGCTGGGGGAGGCGCTGGTCTCCTGGTTCGGCGACTCGGTGGAGACCCGCGTCGGCCCGGCCGACGCGGTGCTGGACCTGGCCGCGCTGCCGGCGCTGGCCGTCGGGCCGTTCGTCGCGGTGCTGGTCTACGTGGCGGGCACCCTGCTGGCCGCCGGCGAGGACATCGGCCGCGACGTCAGTTGACGCTGCGCGGCCCGGCGAACCGCTGCAGCGGCGCGGGCACCGCGCCGATCGTCTCCAGCAGCGTCAGCTCCCGGCGCAGCAGCCGCGCCTCGGTGACCAGCCGCCGCCGGGTCGCCGACTCGGCGAGCAGCGCCTGCCGGTCCTCGGTGGTGAGCAGCGCCGCCGACGCGACGAGGTAGGACAGCGCCCGCGGGTCGTCGCCCACCGCCTCCATCAGCGAGGCGGTCTCCTCGTCGGTGCCGGTCTCCGCCGCCTCCTCGCCGTCCCCGGCGCGCAGCGCGCCCACCGCGGCGACGTACCGGGCGAACAGGTCCCCGACGCCGCGGACCAGCACGTCCATCGAGCCCCGGGCCACCGAGCTGACCAGCTCGTCGAGCCCGGCCGCGGCGGCCTCGTCGGGCGGCCCGAGGGGGACGTCGCCGGGCAGGCCGACCATGCCGTCGGCGTCGCCGGCGGCCTCCTCGGCCGCCTCCTCCTCGGCCAGCCACTCGACCTCGGCCTGCAGGTAGGGCGGGTCGTCGGCGACCAGGACGTCGAGCAGCCGGAACCTGTCGCCGCCGACGGTGACGATGGAGAAGCCGCCGTCCGACAGCGGGCGCACCGACTGCAGGCGGGCGGTGCAGCCGATGTCGTAGAGGGCCTCGGCCGGCGCCACCTGCTCGACCTCCCAGCCCTGCCGGATGGCCACCACGCCGAAGAACCCCGGTGACCGCTCCTCGGCGCGCTGCACGAGCAGGTCGCGCATCAGCCGCCGGTAGCGGGGCTCGAAGACGCGCAGGGGCAGGACGACGCCCGGGAACAGGGGCGTCCCCAGGGGGAAGAGCGGGATGACCTGACCCACGCGGCGAGCCTAGGGCCCCGGCCCGGCGATCTCGGGCGCGGCTACCCTGGGAGGTCGCCGTCCCCTCGCCCCTGCCCGGAGGCATCCCCGTGCTCACCCGCATCGACCTGCGTGGATCCGCGCTCCCCGGGGTGCGCGAGCTCTCCGGCCTGCTGCCCCGTGCGGCGACCGACATCGACTCGGTGCTCACCACGGTCCGGCCGCTGTGCGAGGACGTCCGGGTGCGCGGCGCCCAGGCCGTCCGGGAGATCACCGCCCGGCTCGACGGCGTGGACCTCGAGGACTTCGCGGTGCCCCAGCAGGCCGTCGACGACGCCCTGGCCACGATCGACCCGGCGGTGCGCGCGGCCCTCGAGGAGGCCATCGCCCGGGTCCGGAAGGTGCACGCCGACCAGGCCCGCACCGACGTCACCACCGAGGTCGTCCCCGGCGGCACGGTGATGGAGCGCTGGGTGCCCGTCCGCCGGGTCGGCCTCTACGTCCCCGGCGGCCTCGCGCCGCTGCTGTCCAGCGTGGTCATGAACGTCGTCCCGGCGCAGATCGCCGGCGTCGAGTCGATCGCCGTCGCCTCGCCGCCGCAGCGCGACAACGGCGGGCTGCCCGACCCCGGCGTCCTCGCCGCCTGCGCCCTGCTCGGCGTCTCCGAGGTGTACGCCGTCGGCGGCGCCCAGGCGATCGCGGTCTTCGGCTACGGGGCGGGCTCCTGCGAGCCGGTCGACATGGTCACCGGCCCCGGCAACGTCTACGTCACCGCGGCGAAGCGGCTGCTGCGCGGGCTGATCGGCATCGACTCCGAGGCCGGTCCCACCGAGGTCGCGATCCTCGCCGACGACACCGCCGACCCGGTGCACGTCGCCGCCGACCTGATCAGCCAGGCCGAGCACGATCCGCTGGCCGGGGCGGTGCTGGTGACCGACAGCGAGGAGCTGGCCGACGCCGTCCTCGGGCTGGTCCCCGCCCAGGTGGCCGCCACCAAGCACTCCGACCGCATCACGACCGCGCTGGAGGGCAGCCAGTCGGGGATCGTCCTGGTCGACGACGTCGAGGCCGGCCTGCGCGTGGTCGACGCCTACGCCGCCGAGCACCTGGAGATCCAGACCCGCGACGCCCGCCAGGTGGCGCTCCGGGTGCGCAACGCCGGCGCGGTCTTCGTCGGCGCGTACTCGCCGGTGAGCCTCGGCGACTACTGCGCCGGCTCCAACCACGTGCTGCCCACGGGCGGCTGCGCCCGGCACTCCAGCGGCCTGTCGGTGCAGTCGTTCCTGCGCGGCATCCACGTCGTCGAGTACGACGAGGCGGCGCTGGCCGACGTCGCCGGGCACATCGACGCCCTGGCCGGCGCGGAGGACCTGCCGGCGCACGCGGCGGCGGTCCGGGCCCGGCAGAAGGCATGACGGTCTCCGCGCGGAGGAACAGCGCCATCGGGACGGACGACCTCCCGCTGCGGCCGGAGCTGCGCGGGAAGACCCCGTACGGCGCCCCGCAGCTGCGGGTCACCCACCGGCTCAACACCAACGAGAACCCCTACCCGCTGCCGCCGGAGCTGCTCGCCGACCTCGGCGCCGCGCTGGCCGAGGCGTCGGTGGAGCTCAACCGCTACCCCGACCGCGACGCCGTCGCGCTGCGCACCGACCTGGCGACCTACCTGACCCGCACGTCCGGCGAGCCGGTGGGCCCGGACCAGGTGTGGGCGGCCAACGGCTCCAACGAGGTGCTGCAGCAGGTCCTGCAGGCCTTCGGCGGCGCGGGCCGGACGGCGCTGGGCTTCACGCCGTCCTACTCGATGCACCCGATCATCTCCGCCGGCACCGGCACCGCCTGGGCCGACGGGCACCGCCGGGCCGACTTCACGATCGACCCCGCCGTCGCCGCCGCGCAGGTCCGCGAGCTGGCGCCGGACGTCGTCTTCGTCACCAGCCCGAACAACCCGACCGGCACCGCCGTCGAGCTCGCGACCATCGAGGAGCTGTACGAGGCGACCAGCGGCGTGCTCGTGGTCGACGAGGCCTACGCCGAGTTCGCCCGCGCCGGCACGCCGTCGGCGTTGAGCCTGCTGCCGGGCCGGCCGCGGCTGGTCGTGAGCCGCACGATGAGCAAGGCGTTCGGCATGGCCGGCCTGCGGCTGGGCTACCTGGCCGCCGACCCCGCCGTCGTCGACGCGCTGCAGCTGGTCCGGCTGCCCTACCACCTGTCGGCGCTGACCCAGGCCGCCGCCCGCGCCGCGCTCGCGCACACCGACGCGCTGCTGGCCACGGTCGACGCCGTCAAGGCCGAGCGGGACCGGATCGTCGCCGCGCTGCCCGGCCTCGGGCTGACCAGCGTGCCCAGCGACGCCAACTTCGTGCTCTTCGGCCGCTTCGCCGACGCGCACGCCGCCTGGCAGGCCATGCTGGACCGCGACGTCCTCGTCCGCGACGTCGGCATCCCCGGCTGGCTGCGGGTGACCGCCGGCACGCCCGCCGAGACCGAGGCCTTCCTCACCGCGTTGAGTGAGGTCGCACCGACCCACCGCCTGGGAGACTGAGCGTCATGAACCGCACCGCACGGGTGGAGCGCGCCACCAGCGAGACCAAGCTGGTGGTCGAGGTCGACCTCGACGGCACCGGCACCAGCTCGATCAGCACCGGCGTCGGGTTCTACGACCACATGCTCACCGCCCTGAGCAAGCACAGCGGCATCGACCTCACCGTGCAGGCCGACGGCGACCTGCACATCGACGCCCACCACACGGTGGAGGACGTCGCCATCGCTCTCGGCCAGGCCTTCGGCGAGGCGCTCGGGGACAAGAAGGGCATCACCCGCTACGGGGACGCCACCATCCCCATGGACGAGGTGCTCGTGCAGGCGGCGGTCGACCTCTCCGGCCGGCCGTACTTCGTGCACGCCGAGCCCGAGAACATGACGCCGATGATCGGGCCCGACTACCCGACGTCGCTGACGAAGCACGTGCTCGAGACGTTCGCGTTCAACGCGCGGATCACCCTGCACGTGCGGGTGCTCTACGCCGGCCGCGACGCCCACCACATCGTCGAGGGGCAGTTCAAGGCGCTCGCCCGGGCGCTGCGCACCGCGGTCGCGCTCGACGCCCGCACCAGCGGCGTGCCCTCGACCAAGGGCGCGCTGTAGCGGCCGGCTGATCGGGCTCCGGTTCCTCGCATGTACTTCGGTCTCGCGCTGCTTCTGCTCGGCGGCTTCCTGCTCGGCGGGGTCTGGAGCGTCTGGAACGCCGAGCCGGCGCCCACCGGCCGCAGCACCGGTCAGGTCGCCGTCGCCGGCTTCCTGCTGCTCGCCGCCGTCCTCGCCTCCGTCGCGGGGGTCCTCTGGATGGTGGGGTGACCGAGGAGCGCTTCCTCGGCGTCGTCCTCGCCGACCCGACCGTGCGGGCGGTCCTCGACCGGGCGCCCGCGCTGGGCGTCGGCGACTGGTGGCTGACCGCCGGGCTGCTGGTGCAGACGGTCTGGAACGCGGTCACCGGCCGTCCGCCGGGCACGGGGGTGAAGGACGCCGACCTCTTCTACTTCGACCCGGACACCTCCTGGGCCGCCGAGGACGCCGTCATCCGCCGGGGCGCCGACCTGTTCGCCGGGGTCGGGGTCCCGGTCGAGATCCGCAACGAGGCGCGAGTGCACCTCTGGTACCCCGACCGGTTCGGCATCGCGGCCCCGCCGTTCGGCGACTGCGCCGACGCCATCGACCACTTCGCCGCCGTCTGCTGCTGCCTCGGCGTGACCGTCGACGGCGGCCGGCCGCGGGTCTACGCGCCGTTCGGGTTCGACGACGTGTTCGGGCTGGTCGTGCGGCCCAACCGGCGGCTGGCCCCGCGCGAGGTGTACGAGGCGAAGGCCGCGCGCTGGTCGGCGGTCTGGCCGGAGCTGACCGTGCTGCCCTGGGAGTCGTGAGGCGGGAATCCCGGCGGGCCCCGCGTCGCTGGTCAGTACCGTGGCAGGCGTGAAGAAGAAGGTCGTCGTCCTCGACTACGGGTCGGGCAACCTGCGCTCGGCCGAGCGGGCGCTGGCTCGGGTCGGCGCCGACGTGACCGTGACCGCCGACCACCAGGCCGCCCTCGATGCCGACGGGCTCGTCGTCCCCGGCGTCGGGGCCTTCGCCGCCTGCATGGCCGGGCTGCGCGCGGTCGACGGGCCGCGCCTCATCGGCCGCCGGCTGGCCGGCGGACGCCCGGTGCTCGGCGTCTGCGTCGGCATGCAGGTCCTCTTCGAGAAGGGGGTCGAGCACGGCCACGACGCCGAGGGCTGCGGCGAGTGGCCCGGCGTCGTGAAGCCGCTGCAGGCGCCGGTGCTGCCGCACATGGGCTGGAACACCGTCGAGGCGCCGGAGGGGTCGGTCCTGTTCGACGGGCTGGCCGGCCAGCGCTTCTACTTCGTGCACTCCTACGGCGTCCGCGACTTCACCCTCGGCCAGGACGACCCGACGTCGCGGCTGAAGGCCCCGCTGGTGACCTGGGCCGAGCACGGCGACCGGTTCGTCGCCGGGGTCGAGAACGCGGCGCTGTCGGCCACCCAGTTCCACCCGGAGAAGAGCGGCGACGCCGGCGCGCAGCTGCTCACCAACTGGGTCGCCACCCTCTGACGGCGCCGCGGTGGTCAGTCGCCGGGGGAGGGGTCGAGCCGGACGAGGGCCCGGTCCTGGTACGCGGTGGCCCACAGCGCCCCCGCGGCCACGAGCACGTCCCCGCCGGCCGTGGCCTCGTCCCACGAGTAGCCGGCCACCGGCCGGCCGTCCGCGGCGTCGAGCGCGACCAGGAAGTGCTCCGCGTTGCGGACCCACACCCGGTCGTCGGCCAGGGCCAGGCCGCCGTCCTGCCCGGTGCCGAACTCCGCGGTGACGAGCACCGATCCGCTCTCCGGGTCGATGCGCGTGGTCGTCGACCCGCCGCTGACCCACACCTGGTCGGTCACGGCGGCCACCGTCGGCCGTCCCAGCCCGTCGACGCGGCGGTCGACCGCCGCGGTCCCCGGGTCGACGCGGACGGCGGCGCCGTCGACCGCGCTGACCACCCACAGCCCGGCCTCCCCGGCGGCGAGGTCGGTGCCGCGGACGCCGAGCGCCACGCTGGCCGTGGCGGCCCCGGTCCCGGGGTCCAGGCCGAGCAGCGTGCCGCCGTCGCCGGTGAGGACCCACAGCAGGCCCGCCGCGGTCGCCAGGTGCCCTTGGGCGTAGGTCTTGTTGACGGGGAAGGTGGCGTCGACCTCGCCGGTCGCGGGATCGATGCGCGCGATGTCGGTGCCCGAGCACGTCCACACGGAACCGAGCCCGGCGCCGATGCCCTGGCAGAGGTCCCCGCCGACCGCGACGGTGGCCTCGGTCTCGCCGGTCCCCGGGTCCAGGCGCAGGACCTCCCCGCCGTCCAGGCGCACCCACACCGCCTCCCCGTCGGTGGCCAGCCAGTCGGGGCTGGGCAGGCTGACCACGGCGTCGTCGGGCACCCGGTGCACCGGGAACCCCGCGGGGGCCGTGGTCACCGCCGCGGCGGGGCTCCCACCGGCGCTCGCCGCGGGCCCGCCGTCGTCGCCTCCGCAGGCGGCGACGACCAGGCAGCCGCAGACGGCCAGGACGGGCGGACGGCAGCGCATGGCACCCCCCGGGGACGGGCTCGCGGGCCGCGCCAGTCTCCCGGCCGGGCCCTGCCGGCGCCCAGGGTCGAAGGGCGGCGGCCGCACCGGGCAGCGACCCCGGCCCGGCACGGCGCGCGGTCCCCGCCGCACCTAGGGTGACCGGCGTCCCGGTCGTCGCCCGTGAGGAGCCCCGTGCCCGCGACCCGCACCGAGTCGCCGGCGGCTGACGCGCGCTCCCGCCTGCCCGGGCTGCTGGTCCTCGTCCTCCTCGCCGGGCTCACCGCGTGGAGCGTGCTGGCCCTGCTGCCGCCCGACCCGGCCGGCGCCGACGCCCCCGGGGACACGTTCAGCGCCGCCCGCGCGTTCGAGCACGTCGAGCGGATCGCCGCCGAGGTGCACGTCACCGGCAGCGAGGCCCACGAGCGCGTCGTCGACGACCTCGTCGACACCCTCACCGACCTCGGCCTGGAGCCGCGGGTCCAGGAGGCGGTCGGCACCTACCAGTCCGGGGCGGGGGTCGCCGAGATGGCCGCGGCGCGCAACGTCGTCGCCGTCCTGCCCGGCACCGACCCGACCGGGCGGCTGTTCCTCATGGCGCACTCGGACTCGGTCGAGACCGGTCCGGGCGCCAGCGACGACGCCGGCGGCGTGGCCGCGCTGCTGGAGACCGTCCGCGCGCTGCAGGAGGGGCCGGCGCTGCGCAACGACGTCGTCGTGGTGGTCACCGACGCCGAGGAGGCCTGCCTGTGCGGCGCCGAGGCGTTCGCCTCGTCGGACCCGCTGGCCGCCGAGGGCGGCGTCGTCCTCAACCTCGAGGCCCGGGGGACCACCGGCCCGCCGATCATGTTCGAGACGTCGCTGGGCAACGGCGCCCTGGCCGCGCGCTTCGCCGCCGCCGCGCCGCACCCGGTGGCCAGCAGCTTCGCCGTCGAGGTCTACCGGGCCCTGCCCAACGACACCGACTTCAGCGTGCTCCTGGCAGACGGCGACTTCACCGGCCTGAACACCGCCTACATCGACGGCGCGGCGGGCTACCACACGCCCCAGGACACCCCGGCGCGCCTCGACCGGGCCACCCTGCAGGCGCTGGGCGACAACACCCTGGCCCTCACCCGGGAGCTGGGCGGGGCGGACCTGACCGGGCTCACCGCGACCGACGGCGGCGACGCCACCTACTTCCCGGTGCTCGGCGGCCTCGCGCGCTACCCCGGCTGGCTGGTCCGGCCGCTGGCGGTCGCGTCGGTCGCCGCCGTCGGCGCGCTGGCCTGGCTGGCCCGCCGCCGGGGCGCGGCGCCGCTGCGGCGCACCGCGGCCGGCGCGCTGCTCGCCGTCGTGCCGCTGGTGCTCGCGCCGCTGGCCGTGCAGGGGCTGTGGGCGCTGCTGGTGCTCGTGCGCCCGGGCTACGGCTCCATGCTCGACCCGTGGCGGCCGGGCTGGTACCGGCTGGCGGCGGTCGCGCTCGTGGCGGCGGTGGTCCTCGCCTGGTTCGCGCTGCTGCGCCGCCGGGTCGGGACGACGGCGCTGGTCACCGGCGCGCTCGGGCTGCTGGCCGTGCTGGCCGCGGTCCTGGCCGCGGTCGCGCCCGGCGGCTCCTACCTGGCCGCGTGGCCGGCGCTGGCCGGGGCGCTGACGGGGCTGGTCGCGCTGCTGCGCCCGGCGCCGGGGGTGCGGGCCGGCGCCGCGCTCGTGGCCGGTGCGGTCGCCGTCGTCGTCCTCGCGCCGACGGTCGCGCTGTTCTTGCCGGCGCTGGGCCTGTCGGGCGGAGCGGCGCCCGCCGCGGTGGCGACGGTGCTCGCGCTGGCGCTGCTGCCCGCGTCCGCCGCGCTGTTCCCCGCCGACGGCGCGCCGGCCCGCCCTGCCGACGGCGCGCCGGCCCGCCCTGCCGACGGCGCGCCGGCCCGCCGCGGCGCGGTCGCGGCGGTGCCCGCGGGAGCGCTGCTGCTGGCGGTGGCGACGGCGCTCACCGGCCTGGCCGTGGACCGGTTCGACGCCGACCACCCGGTGCCCAGCCAGCTCGTGTACGCGATGGAGGCGGACACGGGGGAGGCGTGGTGGGCCAGCACCGAGGAGGACCCCGGGGAGTACACCGCCCGGTACGTCGGCTCGCCGGAGGTGCTGCCGCACGACTACCCCTACCTCACCGGGGATCCGGTCGCGACCGGTCCGGCCGAGCCCGCGGACCTGCCACCGTCGACGGTCACCGTGCTGGCCGACGAGGTGTCCGGCGACCGGCGCACGGTGACCGTCCGGGTCACGCCCCAGCGCGACGTCCGCCTCGTCGTCCTCGACCTCGGCACGGACGGCGGCGAGGTCACCGCGGCGCGGGTGCAGGGCCGGGCGGTGCCCGGGGAGGCGCTGGGCGGGGACCGGCTGTGGGTGACCTTCCACGGGCCGCCGGACGGCGGGGTGGAGGCGACCGTCGAGGTGACCGGCGGCGGCGACCTGACGCTGCGCACGGTCGACGGCAGCGACGGCCTGGACGGGCTGCCCGGCTTCGAGCCCCGGCCCGAGGGCGTCGACGCCGCCGGGTCGCACAGCTCCGACCTGGTCGTGGTGGGAGCGACGACGCGGCTCGGCTGACCGCGCGGATGAGAGCGGTCTCATCTGCGTCTCACCGCCCGGCCACCTGCGGCGCGCACCGTGGCGTCGTGCGTCTGCGGCCGGTCCTCGTCCCGCTGCTCGCCGCGGTGGCGCTGGTCCTGCTGGCCTGGGGCGGCTGGGCGGCGCTGCGGCCGGCCGACGCGCGCCCGCCCGCGGTGCCCCCGCCGATCGTCGTCCCCGAGCGGTCCCCGGCGCCGGCCCCCGAGCCGGGCACGACCACCCCGGCCCCGCCGCCCGCGCCCTCCCCGTCGCCCGACGTCGTCCCCCCACCCCCCGTCGACGACGACGGGGACGACACCGGGGACGACGGCGGGGACGACGACGTTGAGCCCGACGGTGACGACGACGACTGAGGCGCGCGGACGGCGGTGGCTGCCGCGGGCGGCCCGGACCCGGATCATCGGCTGGGTCCTGCTGCTGGTGCTGCTCGCCCTCGGCCTGGTGACGCTGGTGACCTGGCGGCTGCTCGTCTCCTCCATCGACGAGCGGATGGACACCGCGCTGCGCGCCGAGGTCACCGAGTTCTCGCAGATCGTCGAGGCCGGCATCGACCCGTCGACGGGGGAGCGGTTCGGGTCGGTGGCCGACGTCCTGCAGACGGTCATCACCTACAACCTCGCCCGGCCCAACGAGAAGTTCCTGGGCTACGTCGACGGCGCCTACCGCTTCCAGAGCCGCATCGAGGCACCTGTCCTGCTCAGCGAGGACGCCGCCTTCACCGCGCTCGTCGGCGACGTGACCGAGCCGGTGGCGGGGCGGTACGACAGCGGCGCGGGGGAGGTGCGCTACCTGGCCGTCCCCGTGACCCTGGCCGGCGACCCCGCCCGGGGCGTGGTCGTGGTCGCGTACTTCGCCGACCAGGAGCGGCAGGCCGCCGACGACGTCGCCCGGCTCATGCTCGGCGTCGGCGGGGTCACGCTCCTGCTGGCGGCCGGCGGCGCCTGGGTGGTCGCCGGGCGGGTGCTGCGCCCGGTGCGGCAGGTGGCCGCGACCGCCGCCGGGATCACCGACACCGACCTGTCCGGCCGCATCCCGGTGCCCGCCGACGCGCGCGACGAGCTGGCCGACCTGGCGCGGTCGGTCAACGCGATGCTCGACCGCGTGGAGCGGGGCGTGGCGGCTCAGCGCCGCTTCCTCGACGACGCCGGGCACGAGCTGCGCACGCCGATCACGATCGTCCGCGGCCACCTGGAGGTGCTCGACCCCGCCGACCCCGCCGACGTCCGCGAGACCGTCGCCCTCGTCGACGACGAACTGGGCCGGATGAACCGGATGGTGTCCGAGCTGCTGCTGCTGGCGCGGGCGGAGCAGCCGGAGTTCGTCCGCCTGCAACCGGTCGACGTGGCCGCGCTGACCACCGAGGTCTTCGGCAAGGTGCGCCGGCTCGGCGAGCGGGACTGGCAGCTGGGCGCGACCGCCCGCGCCGACCTGCTGCTGGACCCGCAACGGCTCACGCAGGCGGTCGTGGCGCTGGCCGACAACGCCGTCCACTACACGCGGCCCGGCGACCGGGTCGTCGTCGGCAGCCGGTTGGCCGGCGGCGAGCTGCACGTGTGGGTCGACGACACCGGGCCGGGCATCGCCGAGGCCGACCAGGCGCGCGTGTTCGAGCGCTTCGCCCGCGGCGGCGCCGGCGCCCGCCGCACCGACGGCGCCGGCCTCGGCCTGTCGGTGGTGCAGGCGATCGCGGCCGCCCACGGCGGCCGGGTGGAGCTGCACAGCCGGCCGGGGGAGGGGGCGACGTTCACCCTCGTCCTCCCCGCCCGCCCGGCGCCGCCGGAGGACGCCGACGCCGACGCCGGGCCGGGGGACGACGCGGACCCCGCCGACACCGTGGACGACGCACGGGACACCCCGCCGCTGTCCACCGCCCTGACCGCCGAGACCGAGGGAGGACCCCGGTGAGCCGGGTGCTGATCGCCGAGGACGAGCCGCGCATCGCCGCGTTCGTCGAGAAGGGCCTGCGGGCCAACGGGTTCGTCACCACGGTCGTGGGCGACGGGCTGTCGGCCCTGGACCGGGCCCGCAGCGGCGAGGTCGACCTGGTCGTGCTCGACATCGGCCTGCCGGTGCTCGACGGGTTCGCCGTGCTGCGGGCGCTGCGCGCCGAGCGCAACGCCGTCCCGGTCATCGTGCTGACCGCGCGCGACGGCGTGCAGGACACCGTGGCCGGGCTCGAGGGCGGCGCCGACGACTACATGCCCAAGCCCTTCCGCTTCGAGGAGCTGCTCGCGCGGGTGCGGCTGCGGCTGGCCGGGGCCCGGCAGGCGGAGGTCACCGTGCTCACCGCCGGCGACCTCTCGCTGGACCTGCGCACCCGGCGCGCGACCGCCGGCGGGCGCACCGTCGACCTCTCCGCCCGCGAGTTCGCCCTCGCCGAGACCTTCCTGCGCCACCCCGGCCAGGTGCTGGCCCGCGAGCAGCTGCTCAGCCACGTGTGGGGCTACGACTTCGACCCGGGCTCCAACGTCGTCGACGTCTACGTGCGCTACCTGCGCCGCAAGCTCGGCGCCGAGCGGATTGAGACGGTGCGGGGGATGGGCTACCGGCTCTGCGCCTGAGACACCGCCGGCCCCGCCCTGAGGGGACGGGGCCGGCGGTGTCCGCGGCTCAGTCGTCGCCGGGGGTGTCCGTGTCGTCGGGGGTGGCGTCGTCGGGGGTGGCGTCGTCGGGGGTGGCGTCGTCGGGGGTGGCGTCGTCCGGCGTCGCGTCGTCCGGGGTGACGTCGGCCGGGCTGTCCACGGCGCTCTCGGCGGGGGAGTCGGCGGTCTCCGGCGAGGCGTCGACGGCGGTGCCGCCCGGCGCGGCGTCGGGGGTGCTGGCCGTGTCGCCGGTGTCGTCGGCGGCCACCGAGACGGCGGCGGGCACCGGGGCGTCGGCGCCGTCGTCGGCGGCGGCCACGCCGACGCCGGCCAGGCCGAGGCCGGTGAGCGCGGTGCCGAGGGTGACGACCTTCCAGGGAGCGGGGCGGCGGGTCATGAGGTCCTCCAAGAGGTGCGCTGTCGTTCTGACACCTCCACGGTGTCCGCCGCCGGTGAGGCCTCCGGGAGATCCCCATGAGGGCGTTCTCATCGCACCCCGGCCCACTCCTCGGCCAGCGCCACACGGGCCTCGGTCGCGGCGGCCCAGTCCGGCTGCTGGACGCGGAACGGCCCGGTGGCCAGCCCCACGAGCACGCCGGCGACGCGCGCCCGCAGCTCGGCGGCGTCGGCGCCCGGCGCGAGGGAGGCCTCGACCCTCGCCCGGTAGGCGGCCACGGGCGCCGGGTCGGCGGCCAGCTGCTCGAGCAGCGCCAGGTGGCCCAGCAGGGTGGCCCAGTCGTCGACGCGGGCGCCGGGCCCGGCGGTGTCGACGTCCAGCAGGCCCACCACGCGGCCGGCGTCGACCAGGAGCTGCGCCTCGTAGAAGTCGCCGTGCACGGGCGCGAGCGGCTGCGGTCCCACCGCCGCGGCCACGGCGGCGGTGACCCGGTCCAGCCGCGGCCGGAGCCCCGGGCAGGTCAGGCCGACCACCGTGGCGTGGGCACGGGTCCGGGGCACCGGGTCGGTGGGGTCGCGCCGGCCGGCCGGGGCCTCGATCGCGGGCAGGGCGTCGAGCAGGGCCGCCAGGTGCTCCGGCGGCGGGAGCGCGGCCGGGTCGCCACCGAGCGCGGTGCGCATCGGCGTGCCGGGCAGCCCGGGCAGGACGAGCACGCCGTCCTCGCTCGCCGCGACCACCGGCGGCACCGGCACGGCGGCGGCCAGCGCGCGGTGCCGGGCGGCCAGCGGGGGCGCCGCGGCCGGCCGCACCACCTTGAGGAACCACCGCCCGGCCGGCGACGTCGCCTCGACGACGGCCCGGCGGCCGGGCCGGTAGGCGCGCAGCCGCAGCCGCAGCGGGCCGGGGTCCACGCCGAGCCCCGCCAGCCGCTCGGCCGCACGCGCCGCCGACGCCGCCCAGGCCAGGCCGGGCAGCGCCGGGTCGTGCGGCCAGCGCCACAGGCCGACCGCGACGGGTGCGCCGCCGTCCCCGGGCCCCTCGACCACCGCGGCGCCCGGCGGGATGCGCGAGCCGGTCGCCGCGGCCAGCGACTCCCGGGTGGTGCGGCCGTCGGCCCAGGCGACGTCGGCGGCGTACCGGACCGTAGCCGAGCGGTCGGCCCGCAGCGTCACGGTGGCCGCGTGCAGGCCGGTCAGCCGGCCGCCCAGCGGTTCGAGGACGGCGGCCCAGACGTCGGCCGCCGCCGGGCCGAGCAGCAGCCGCAGCGGGGCGGGCCAGGACGGGGGGCGGGACGGGAGGGACGCCGGGAGCACCGGCCCAGCCTCGGCGCCGCCGGTGACGCGCGGGTGAGAGCCGGATGAGGACGCTCTCACCACCGTCCGCGGTGCACGACCTCGGCCACGCCCCGCCGGCCCCGCCGCAGCGACGGGGAGCGGCGGTCGCCGTCGCCGGGGTAGCCGACGGCGACGACGCCGACCGGCCGGTGGGTGCCCGGGACGCCGAACGCCTCCCGCAGCGCGCCGACGCGCTCTCCCGGGACGCCGAAGAAGCAGGCCCCCAGCCCCTCGTCGACCGCCGTCAGCAGCATCATCAGCGCGGCCATGCCGGTGTCGACGTCCCAGTACGGCACCGGCCAGCGGGCCTCGTCGCGATCGGTCCAGCCCTTGTCCGGCTCGGCGTAGCGGTCCAGGTAGGCGTCCTTGTGCGAGAACGGCACGACCAGCAGCGGCGCCCGGCGCATGCGGGTCAGCCAGCCGTCGGGCGGGCCGGGGTGGCCGGGGGAGGGCGCCGTGGCGGCCCAGAACCGGGCCCGCTCCTCCTCGGTCTCGAGCACCAGGAACGCCCAGCCCTGGGTGAACCCGGCCGACGGCGCCCGGATTGCGTGCTCCAGGAGCCGCTCGCGGACCTCCGGGGGCACCGGGCGGTCGGGGTCGTAGTCGCGGACCATGCGGCGGCGGCGGACGACCTCAGCGAATTCCACGGCAGCACTCCACCCGCCCACCCTGTCACCGCCCCTGCCGCCACCGCCCCTGCCCCCGCCGCCCCGGGGAGGGCGACGGGACTGCGGAGGACACCCACCACGAGCACGGAGGACGGATCCCATGGCAGGACGGGTAGCGGGCAAGGTCGCGTTCATCACCGGAGCCGGTCGCGGGCAGGGCCGGGCGCACGCCGTCCGGCTGGCGGGTGAGGGCGCCGACGTCGTCGCGCTCGACGTCGCAGGCCCGCTGCCCGGCATCCGCTACCAGCAGCCGACGCCGGAGGACCTCGACGAGACCGTCCGCCAGGTCGAGGCGCTGGACCGCCGGATCGTGCCGGTCGTGGCCGACGTCCGCGACCTGGAGGGGATGCGCACCTAGGTCGACGCCGCGGTGGCCGAGCTCGGCGGGCTCGACGTGGTCGTCGCCAACGCCGGCATCTGCACGCCCAGGGCGTGGGACCAGGTGACGCCGCAGCAGTTCCAGGACACGATGGACATCAACGTCACCGGGGTCTGGAACACCGTGATGGTCGGCGCCCCGCACCTGGTGCGGCGCGGCGGCGGGTCGATCGTCACCACCAGCTCGGCGGCCGGCCTGGAGGTGCAGCCGTTCATGGTCCACTACACGACCAGCAAGTTCGCCGTCCGCGGGATGGCCAAGGCCTTCGCCACCGAGCTGGCCCGCCACTCGATCCGGGTGAACAGCGTGCACCCGACCGGCGTGGCCACCCCGATGGGCACCGGCGACATGCAGAGCGTGCTCGGCGAGGCGATGGCCGCCGACCAGCGGCTGGGCGCGATGTCCATGAACATGCTGCCGGTCGACACGACGCGGCCCGAGGACGTCGCCGACGCCGTCCTCTTCCTGGCCTCGGACGAGAGCCGCTACGTCACCGCGCACGAGCTGGCGGTGGACGCCGGCGTCACCCAGATGTAGCCGGCGGGAGGTCTGCGAGGCGGGGAGCGGCGGGAACCTAGGCTGTCGGCCGTGCCGAAGCTGCAGCTGCTCCCCGCCGTCGACGTCGCCGAGGGCCGGGCCGTGCGCCTGGTGCAGGGCGAGGCCGGCAGCGAGACCTCCTACGGCGACCCGCTCGAGGCGGCGCTGACCTGGCAGCGCGACGGCGCCGAGTGGGTGCACCTGGTCGACCTCGACGCCGCCTTCGGCCGGGGCAGCAACCGCGAGCTGCTGGCCCGCGTGGTCGGGGAGCTCGACGTCGACGTGGAGCTCTCCGGCGGCATCCGCGACGACGAGTCGCTGGCCGCCGCCCTGGCCACCGGCTGCCGCCGGGTCAACCTCGGCACCGCAGCCCTCGAGTCGCCGGAGTGGTGCGCCCGCGCCATCGCCGAGCACGGCGACCGGATCGCCGTCGGTCTGGACGTCCGCGGCACCCGGCTGGCCGCCCGCGGGTGGACCCGCGAGGGCGGCGAGCTCTACGAGACCCTGGCGCGCCTGGACGCCGAGGGCTGCGCCCGGTACGTGGTCACCGACATCACCAAGGACGGCACCCTGCGCGGACCGAACCTGGACCTGCTGCGCGAGGTCTGCGCCGCCACCCCGCGGCCGGTGGTCGCCTCCGGCGGGGTCAGCTCGCTCGACGACATCCGGGCCCTGGCCGGCCTCACCGCGGTGGGCGTCGAGGGCGCGATCGTCGGCAAGGCGCTGTACGCGGGCGCGTTCACGCTGCCCGAGGCGCTGCGGGTCACCGAGGAGCTGGCATGACCGTGCTCAACCTGGGGTCGGCGAACCCGTGGGAGCCGGTGGTCGGCTACAGCCGGATCGTCGTCCGCGGCGACACCGCCTGGGTGAGCGGGACGACGGCGGTGGTGGACGGCGTCGTGGCGCACCCCGGGGACGCCGCGGCGCAGACCCGGCACGTGCTGGCGGCGATCGAGACGGCGCTGCAGCGTGCCGGGTTCGCCCTGGCCGACGTCGTCCGCACCCGGATGTACGTGACCGACATCAGCCGCTGGGAGGAGGTCGGCCGCGCCCACGGCGAGGTGTTCGGCGACATCCGGCCGGCCGCCACGATGGTCGAGGTCTCGGCGCTCATCGACCCGGAGATGCTGGTGGAGATCGAGGCCGACGCGGTCCGGGACCCGGCGGCATGAGTCTCGCCGTGCGGGTGATCCCGTGCCTGGACGTCGACGCCGGCCGGGTGGTCAAGGGCGTCAACTTCGTCGACCTGCGCGACGCCGGGGACCCGGTGGAGATGGCCCGGGTCTACGACGCCGAGGGCGCCGACGAGCTCACCTTCCTCGACATCACCGCCAGCTCCGGGGACCGGGAGACCACCTACGACGTCGTCCGCCGGACGGCGGAGAGCGTGTTCATCCCCCTGACCGTCGGCGGCGGCGTGCGCAGCCCCGACGACGTCGACCGGCTGCTGCGGGCCGGCGCCGACAAGGTCGCCGTCAACACCGCGGCCGTGGCGCGGCCCGAGCTGATCAGCGAGATCGCCGACCGCTTCGGCAACCAGGTGCTCGTGCTGTCGCTGGACGCCCGCCGCTGCGCCGACGGCGCGGTCACCGACTCCGGCTTCGAGATCACCACCCACGGCGGGCGGCGCGGCACCGGCCGGGACGCCGTCGAGTGGGTCGTGCAGGCCGCCGAGCTCGGGGTCGGTGAGGTGCTGCTCAACTCGATGGACGCCGACGGCACGCTGGCCGGCTTCGACCTCGAGCTGATCCGCGCCGTGCGGCGCGAGGTGACCGTGCCGGTGATCGCCAGCGGCGGGGCCGGGGAGGTCGGCCACTTCGCGCCGGCGGTGGAGGCCGGCGCCGACGCGGTGCTGGCCGCCAGCGTCTTCCACTTCGGCAAGATGCGGATCGGC
The DNA here is from genome assembly GCF_054050735.1 of Blastococcus sp. SYSU D00813. Lineage (NCBI taxonomy): Bacteria > Bacillati > Actinomycetota > Actinomycetes > Geodermatophilales > Geodermatophilaceae > Blastococcus > Blastococcus sp. SYSU D00813. The sequence continues at coordinate 151 of NZ_JBJGZX010000026.1, read as the reverse complement.
GAGGTCAAGGCCGCCCTGGCCGGCGCCGGCGTCCCCGTCCGCGGCGAGGCGGACCACCCGCAGCCGTGAGTGGAGGGGGGGGGGGGGGGGGGGGGGGGGGGGGGGGGGGGGGGGGGGGGGGGGGGGGGGGGGGGGGGGGGGCGGGGGGGGG
>NZ_JBJGZX010000025.1:0-63949 GCF_054050735.1 Blastococcus sp. SYSU D00813 | reverse complement strand
CGGGACGACCACCAGCCGCGCGCGGGTGGGCGGGGCCGGCGGGGGGGGGGGGTGCGCCGGGGGCCCCCCCCCCCCCCGACTCCATCAGTCGGCCCCGGTGGGTGAGCCGGTCTCGCCGCGCCAGCTGGCCAGCCGGCCGGCGCGGCTGACCGCCCGCAGCCGGCGCTCCGCCTCGGCCCGCGAGCGCCGCGCCGACACCAGCAGCGCCTGGTCCCCGCGCATCAGCCGGGTGGTGGCGTCGGGCACGAACGACCGCCCGTCGCGCACGATGAGGACGACGGCGGCGTCCTCGGGCAGCCGCAGCTCGGGCAGGTAGACGCCGTGCAGCCGGGAGCCCGGCGGCACCGTGAGCTGCATCAGCTCGGCGTCCAGCTCCTCCAGCGGCGCGGCTTCGACCTGCACCTCGCGCGGGGTCACCGGCGTGGCGATGCCCAGCCGCCGCGCCACCCAGGGCAGCGAGCGCCCCTGCACGAGGGTGAAGACGACGACGAGCACGAACACGGTGTCGAACACCGTCGTCGCGTCGGGCACGCCGGCGGCGATCGGGAACGTCGCCAGCACGATGGGGACGGCGCCGCGCAGCCCCGCCCACGACACGAAGGCCATCTGCGGCCAGGGCATCCGGAACGGCGCGAGGCTGGCCAGCACCGACAGCGGCCGCGCGACCAGCAGCAGGGCCAGGCCGATGAGCAGCGCCGGGCCGAGCGCGTCGAGCAGCCGGCCGGGCGAGGCGAGCAGGCCGAGCAGGACGAACAGCCCGATCTGCGCGAGCGAGGCCATGCCCTCGGCGAAGCCGACGCTGGCCGAGCGGTGCGGCAGCGGCGCGTTGCCGAGCACGACCCCGCACAGGTAGACCGCGACGAACCCCGAGGCGTGCACCAGGTCGGCCGAGGCGAAGGCCAGCACGCACAGGGCGAGGGTGGCCAGCGGGTAGAAGCCCGACAGCGGCAGGGCCGAGCGCCGCAGCAGCCACGCGCCCGCGAACCCCAGGGCCACGCCGATCAGCGCGCCCCCGGCCAGCTCGGCGAGGACCTCCAGCAGGGTCACCCACCAGGCGTGCGTCTCCCCGCCGGTCAGCCGCCCGGCCAGGACGACGACGAGGAGGATCACCGGCGCGTCGTTCAGGCCGCTCTCCACCTCGAGTGCGGCGACCATCCGGCGCGGCAGCGGCAGCCGGCGCAGCGTGGCGAAGACCGCGGCGGCGTCGGTGGAGCTGACGACGGCGCCCAGCAGCAGCGCGAACGGCCAGCTCAGGTCCAGCAGCGCGACGGCCACCGCCGCGGTGACGGCCACGCTGACGGCGACGCCCACGGTCGACAGCGCGATGCCCGGGCCCAGCGCCCGGCGCACGTCGGCCCACCGGGTGGTCAGCCCACCCTCGGCGAGGATCACCACCAGCGCGGCGACCCCGAGGGTCTGGGTCAGCTCGACGTCCTCGAACTGCACGCCCAGGCCGCTCTCGCCCAGCGCGACGCCCAGGGCGAGGTAGAGCAGCAGGCTGGGCAGGCCCAGCCGGTCGGCCAGGCGCAGGGCCACGGCGGCGACCAGCACCACCAGCGAGCCGATCGCGAGCGCGACCGTGACCGTGGTGTTCACCGCCCGGCCCCCGTCACGGGGGGAGTGTCCCGTACGCGCGTGCCGGACCGGGTCCGCGCGGGCGAGGCACTCCCCACACCCCGGCCAACCCGCTCGACGCCTCGGGGACAATGGAGCGGTGAGCTCTCCCGGCCCCTCCCGCGCAACGCCCCTCGGGCCCTTCCGGGCACTGCCCCCGCAGGTCGACCTGCCCGCCCTGGAGCACGACGTCCTGCGCCGCTGGGAGGAGGCGGAGGTCTTCGCGCGGAGCCTCGCGGACAGCCAGGGCAAGCCGCAGTGGAACTTCTACGAGGGCCCGCCCACGGCGAACGGCCGGCCGGGCACGCACCACATCGAGGCCCGCGCGTTCAAGGACGTCTTCCCCCGGTTCAAGACCATGCAGGGGTGGCACGTGCCCCGCCGCGCCGGCTGGGACTGCCACGGCCTGCCGGTGGAGATCGCCGTCGAGCAGGAGCTGGGCTTCGCCGGGAAGCCCGACATCGAGCGGTACGGCATCGCGGAGTTCAACGCCAGGTGCCGGGAGTCGGTGCTGCGGCACGTCGACTCGTTCTCCGAGCTCACCCGCCGGATGGGCTACTGGGTCGACATGTCCACCGCCTACTGGACGATGGACCCGCACTACGTCGAGAGCGTCTGGTGGTCGCTCAAGCAGGTCTTCGACAAGGGCCTGCTCGTCGAGGACCACCGGGTCGCCCCGTACTGCCCGCGCTGCGGCACCGGCCTGTCCGACCACGAGGTCGCCCAGGGCTACGAGTCGATCACCGACCCCTCGGTGTACGTGCGGCTGCCGGTCACCAGCGGCGAGTGGGCCGGGAGGGCCGACCTGCTGATCTGGACCACGACGCCGTGGACGCTGCCGTCCAACACCGCCGTCGCGGTCAACCCCGACGTCACCTACGTCGTCGTCCGCACCGAGCACGACGGGCGGGAGGCGACGGTCGTCGTCGCCGAGCCGCTCCTGGACGCCGTCCTCGGCCCCGACGCCCCCCGCGAGGTCCTGGCCCGCACCACCGGCCGGGACTGGGAGCGGGTGCACTACCAGCGGCCGTTCGAGCTCGTCGAGTTCCCCGAGGGGGACGCCCACTACGTCGTCCTCGCCGACTACGTCACCACCGACGACGGCACCGGCCTGGTCCACCAGTCCCCCGCCTTCGGCGCCGACGACCTCGCCGTCTGCCGCGGCTACGGGCTGCCGGTGGTGAACCCGATCGACTCCACCGGGCACTTCCTGGCCGACGTCGGCCTCGTCGGCGGCCGCTTCTTCAAGGTGGCCGACGAGGCACTGGTGGAGGACCTGCAGGCGCGCGGCGTGCTGTGGCGCGAGCAGCGCTACGAGCACAGCTACCCGCACTGCTGGCGCTGCCACACGCCGCTCATGTACTACGCGCAGCCGTCCTGGTACATCCGCACCAGCACGATCAAGGACCGGCTGCTCGCCGAGAACGAGAAGACCCGCTGGTACCCCGAGACCATCCAGTGGGGCCGCTACGGCGACTGGCTGCACAACAACGTCGACTGGGCGCTGTCGCGCGACCGGTACTGGGGCACGCCGCTGCCGATCTGGCGCAACGAGCTCGACCCGGCCCGCGTGGTCGCCGTCGGGTCGCTGGCCGAGCTGTCGGAGCTGACCGGCCGCGACCTGTCCGACCTGGACCCGCACCGGCCCTTCATCGACGACGTCACCTTCACGCTGCCCGGCGAGGAGGGCACCTTCCGCCGGGTGCCGCAGGTCATCGACGCCTGGTACGACTCGGGCTCGATGCCCTTCGCGCAGTGGGGCGCGCCGTACCGCAACCAGGCCGAGTTCGAGGCCGCCTACCCGGCGCAGTTCATCTGCGAGGCGATCGACCAGACCCGGGGCTGGTTCTACTCGCTGATGGCCGTCGGCACGCTGGTGTTCGACCGGAGCTCCTACGAGAACGTGCTGTGCCTGGGCCACATCCTGGCCGAGGACGGCCGAAAGATGAGCAAGCACCTGGGCAACATCCTCGAGCCCATCCCGCTCATGGACCGGCACGGCGCCGACGCCGTCCGCTGGTTCATGCTGGCCGGCGGCTCGCCGTGGTCGGCCCGCCGGGTGGGCCACGAGACGCTGTCCGAGGTGGTCCGCAAGGTCCTGCTCACCTACTGGAACACCGCGAGTTTCTTCACCCTGTACGCGGAGACCAACGGCTGGGACCCGGCCGCGACCCCCGCTCCCCCGCGGTCCGAGCGCCCGCTGCTGGACCGCTGGGCGCTGGCCACCCTGGCCGAGGTCACCGAGGGCGTCACCGCGGCGCTCGAGGACTTCGACACCCAGGGCGCCGGCCGGCTGCTCGCGCAGTTCGTCGACGACCTGTCCAACTGGTACGTCCGGCGGTCGCGTCGCCGCTTCTGGGACGGCGACCCGGCCGCGCTCGGCACGCTGCACGAGGTGCTCGACGGCCTGACCCGGCTGATGGCGCCGTTCACCCCGTTCGTCACCGAGGAGGTGTGGACCCGCGCGGTGCGCCCCGGCCGCGACGACGGCCCGGACCAGGTGCCCGACTCCGTGCACCTGGCCTCCTGGCCGCAGGTGGACGCCGAGGCCCGCGACCCGCGGCTGGTCGAGCAGGTGGCGCTGGTCCGCCGGCTGGTGGAGCTGGGGCGCTCGGCGCGGACGTCGGCCAAGGTGCGCACCCGCCAGCCGCTGGCCCGCGCCCTGGTCGCCGCCCCCGGCTGGGCGCAGCTGCCCCGCGACCTGGTGGCCGAGGTCGCCGACGAGCTCAACGTGCAGGACCTGACCGAGCTCTCGGCCGTCGAGGGCGAGCTGGTCGACGTCAGCGTCAAGGTCGACTTCCGCGCCGTCGGGCGGCGCCTGGGCAAGCAGGTGCAGGCGGTGGCGAAGGCCGTCGCCGCGGCCGACGCCCGCGAGCTGGTGGCCGCCTACCGCAGCGGGACGGCGTCGGTGGACGTCGACGGCGCGGCCGTGCCCCTGGCCGACGGCGACCTGGTCGTGACCGAGACCCCGCGCCAGGGCTGGACCGTGGCCAGCGGCGGCGGGCTCACCGTGGCGCTGGACCTCACCCTGACCCCGGAGCTGGAGCGGGCCGGCCTGGTCCGCGAGGCCGTGCGGCTGGTGCAGGAGGCCCGCAAGGCCGCCGGGCTGGCGGTCAGCGACCGGATCGAGCTGCGCTGGACCGGCGAGGGCGCGATCGCCCAGGCGCTGACCGAGCAGGCCGAGTCGGTGGCCGCCGAGGTGCTGGCCACCGCGGTGCACGCGGGCACGGCCGGCGAGGGTCCCGGGGTGGAGGGTCCCGGCGGCTCGCGCTTCTGGGTGGTCCGCGCCGGCTGAGCCCCGGCGGCCGCCCCCGGCTACTTCGAGGCGGCCCTGCGGGCGCGGGCGACGTCGGCCAGGTGGCTGTCGGGCCGGCAGACCGCGCACGGGGTGAAGCCGTCGCTGCGTGCCTCGCTGACCGGCAGCGGGACGGTCGGGCGGCCGCGCAGCCACCGGCAGTCGGTGAGGTGGTAACGGGGGTGCTCGTCGACCACGAGCACCTGGTCGCGCAGGTCGACGACGAGCAGCAGGTCGGTGACCTCGACGTCCTCCTCCGCGGGGTCGCCGCTGTCGTCCGCGGCGCGGGCGGCGGGCCGGCGTCCGGGAGCGGCCGGCGGGTCGGCCGGCGGCTCGGCCGGGACCGACGGCTCGACGGTCGTGCCCGGGTCCGGTGCCGTCCCGGCGGCCGGGTCGGCGTCGGCCGCCGGCCGGTCACCGCGCGCCGGCGTCCCGGGGGCGTCGTCGGTCTCCGGCGCGGCGTGCCGGGAGTGCCGGCCGGTGGACTCGCGCTCCGCGCGTGCCGGAGGGGTCGCGGCGGCCTGCGTGTCGCGGCCCGGCTCGGCCGTCCGGGCCCGCGCGGCCTCGACCGCCCGGTCGTCGGCGGCCCGCCGCTCCGCGGCCGGAGCCACCCGGGGAGCGGGCCGCAGCCGCACCGCGACCAGGAGCACGGCGGCGACGGCGCAACAGGCCACGCACCCCCAGTACCAGCTCGTCGTCCCGGTCGCGAGGCCGCCCACGAACAGGCCCAGCCCCGCGAGGACCAGCAGTCCGGCCGCCAAGATCACCGCTCGACTGTAGCCGGGACCACACCGGGACCGCCCGTCGACGCACGCGCCGGCCGCGGACGCGACAGGGCCCCCGGACCGTGGCGGTCCGGGGGCCCTGGGGAGCGCTGTCAGGCGGAGGCGTGCTGGTTCTGCCGGCCGGCCGGGGCGGGCTCGGCGGAGCCGCGGCCGTCGAGGTCGCGCAGGTGCGACTCGAGGTAGGACCGCAGGCGGGTGCGGTACTCGCGCTCGTAGGTGCGCAGCTCCTCGATCTTCCGCTCGAGGCTGCTGCGCTTCTGCTCCAGGCCGCTGACGACCTCGGCGTGCCGGCGCTCGGCGTCCTGCTCCAGCGCGGCGGCCTTGGCGCGCGCCTCGCGCTCCATGGTCTCGGCGCGGGTGCGGGCGTCGCTGATCATCGTGTCGGCCCGCATCTTGGCCTCGCTGACCATCTGCTCGCTCTTGGCGCGGGCGTCGGTGACCATCCGGTCACTGGTGGTCTTGGCGCTGGCGACCATCTCGTCGGCCTGGGCCTTGGCCTCGTTGACGTACCGGTCGGCCGTCTCGGTGGCCAGGGCCAGCATGCGGGAGGCGCGGGCGCTGTCGTCCTCGCGCGGCGCGGCCGGCGGCGGGGGCGCCTGCACCGGCGCGGGCGCGGGGGCCGGGGCGGGCGTCGGCTCCACGACGGTCGCGGGACCGCGGCTGCTCGCGCGCAGCTCGTTGTTCTCCTCGATCAGCCGCGCGAGCTCCGCCTCGACCACGTCGAGGAAGGCGTCCACCTCGTCCTCGTCGTAGCCCCGCTTGCCGATCGGGGGCTTCTTGAAGACGACGTTGTGGACGTCGGCAGGCGTGAGTGGCAACTAGCTCACCTCGGGTCGGACGGCGGGAACAGGGACGTGCCCGGACGGGCGGCGGAGACCGCCCGGCACGCGACGGCGCCCGGGACAGGCGGATCGGCAGCCACGGGACCTACACGGCCAGCGAGTTCGTGATGTCGAGCAGGATGTAGACGGCGATCAGGAGAACCATAAACCCGAGGTCCAGTCGGATGGACCCCAGGTTCAACGGCGGGATGACCTTGCGGACGGCCTTCAGCGGCGGGTCGGTGGTCGCGTAGACGACCTCGAGACCGGCCGCGACCAGGCCCGACGGACGCCAGCTGCGGGCCAGCACCATCACCCAGTCGACCACGAACCGCGCGAAGAGCAGCACGAGGAAGACGAGCAGCACCGACGAGACGATCGTCCAGAAGAGAGCCACGGTCCTCGCTCGTCCAGGGGCACCGGCGTGCCGCGCCGACCACCGGCCACGGGCAGCCGGCGGCGCCTAGGACTGGTTGAAGAACCCGCCCTCGCGGATCTTCGCCTTGTCCTCGGCGGTCACGTCGACGTCCCTCGGGCTGAGCAGGAAGACCTTCGCCGTGACGCGCTCGATACTACCGCGCAGCCCGAACGACAGACCCGCGGCGAAGTCGACGAGGCGCTTCGCGTCGGCGTCGTCCATCTCCGTCAGGTTCATGATCACCGGCATGCCGTCGCGGAAGCTCTCGCCGATCTGGCGGGCCTCGTTGTACGTGCGCGGGTGCAGCGTGGTGATCCGGTAGGGCTGGGGCACCGGCGCGGGCTCGGGGGCCGGCTCGGGCGCCCGGGCGACCACGGGCTCGCGCACCTGCGCGGCCGCGGCGCCGCCACCGGAGGCCGAGGCGCCGGCGGGCGTGCGCGCCGAGCCCGCCGAGCCCGCCGCGGGGGCCAGCCCGAGGTTGCGGGTGGACCCGGCGCGGCGCAGCGTCACCGGCTCGGGCGCGGGCTGCGGCTCGGGCGCCGGCAGCTCGTCGTCGTAGTAGTCGTGGCGCGGGTCCCCGTGCCGGTCGAGGCCGTCCCGGTGACCGTCGAGGTAGCCGTCGTCGTAGCCGTCCTCCGGGAGGTAGCGGCCGTAGCGGCGGTCGTCGTAGCGGTCGTCGGTCTGACGGGCGTCGTACCGGCCGTAGGCGCGGGCGTCGTCGTCCTCGACGAGCCCGAGGTAGATGCCCATCTTCCGCATGGCTCCGGCCATCGGACCTCCCCCTCTACTCGGACCCGTGGGGTCCGTGTGACTGGTGTGACTCGCGTGGCTGGTGAGCCGCATCTGACGGGGAGGGTAGGGGCCGATCGCCGAAGATCGCGGTTCCGACACGCACGAGCGTGCTGCCGGCCGCGACGGCCGCCTCGAGGTCCCCGCTCATCCCGGCCGACAGCCCGCGGGCCCCGGGGTGGTCCCGGCGCACCCGCGCGGACAGCTCGGCCAGCCGGGCGAAGGCCGCGGCCGGCTCCTCGCCGCGCGGGGCGACGGCCATCAGCCCGAGCAGCCGCAGCCCCGCGGTCGCGGCGACGGCGTCGGCCAGGGCCGGGACGTCGGCCGGCGCCGCCCCGCCGCGGGCGGCCAGCTCCCCCTCGGGGCCGCCGAGGTCGACCTGCAGGTAGACCTCGACCGGCCGCCCGGTCTCGACGCCGACCCGGCCGAGGACGCCGGCGAGGGAGGCGCGGTCCACCGAGTGCACCACCGCCCCGAGCCGGGCGACGGCCGCGGCCTTGTTCCGCTGGAGCTGGCCGACGAAGTGCCAGCGGAGGTCGACGCCGGCCAGCTCCGCCGCCTTGGCGGCCAGCTCCTGGGCGCGGTTCTCGCCGAAGTCCCGGTGGCCGAGGGCGGCCAGCGCCCGGACGTCGTCGGCGGGCCACGTCTTGCTGACGGCGAGCAGGCCGACCGACGCAGGGTCGCGGCCGGCCGCGCGGGCGGCGGCGTCGATCCGCTCGCGCACCGCGCGCAGGTTGTCGGCGAGCGCGCTCATGCCGCCGATCCTCCCCCGCCCCGCGTTCCGACCGACGGCCCCCGGGCAGGAGCCCACCCCCGGGCATGCGAGGGGTGGGGGGACGAAGGCCCTCACTCGAGCCAGACGACGCCCGCCTGGCGGCCGGTCACGCCGTCGCGCCGGTGGGAGTACAGGTGCCGGTCCTCGACCGTGCAGCGCGGGTCGTGCACGACCTCCGGGATCCCGGCCCGGCGCAGGATCTCCTCGACCCCGGCGCGCAGGTCCAGGCCCGGGGTGCCCTGCCGGGTGCGGACGGCGGCGGCCGGGGCCACGCGGGCCACGTCGGCCTGCATGGCGGCGGGCACCTCGTAGCAGGCGCCGCACACCGCCGGGCCCAGCAGCGCCGACACGTGGCGGGCCCGGGCCCCGAGGCTCGCCATCGCCGACAGCGCGGCCGGGACGACGCCCTGGCGCACGCCCTCGCGCCCGGCGTGCACCGCGGCGACGATGCCGCGGTCGGAGTCGGCCAGCAGGATCGGCACGCAGTCGGCGACCAGCACGCACAGCACCAGCCCCGGGGTGGCGGTCACGACGGCGTCGGTGGCCGGCAGCGGACCCTCGACAGGGCCGTCGACGACCGCGACGCCCGTGCCGTGCACCTGGTCCATCCACACCAGCCGGCCGGCGCCCACCCCGAGCTCGCGGGCCAGCCGCTCGCGGTTGGCGGCGACGTCGCCCGGGTCGTCGCCGACGTGGCCGCCGAGGTTGAACGAGTCGTAGGGCGACGCGGACCGGCCGCCCCGCCGGTCGGTGACGACCCTGCGGGGTCGCACCGCCGAGGAGGCGGCCGGCACGTCACTCACGCGGCCCCGTGCAGGGGCCCGCCGCGAGCGTGCGAGTGGTGGGGGGCACGGGGGTCCTCCTACTGGCGCAGGAACTCCGGGATGTCGAGCTCCTCCTCGAAGTCCTCGCTCGACAGCGGCCGGCGGCCCGCCTGGCTCGCGGCGACCGGACCCGGGATGGGCGGCAGCGGCGGGACGGTGATCCCGCCACCGGTCGCGGGCGCCGGACGGGCCGGCTGCGGGGCCGCGGCCGGCGCGGGCGCCGGGGCCTGGCCGACCAGCCGCTCCCCCGTCGCGGCCGGGGCGACGGGCGTGACCGGGCGGACCGGCTGCGGGACCGCGGCCGGGCGCTGCGCCACGGGGGCGACCGGCGCCGCCGGGGCGACCGAGGCGAGCCCGGCGTCCTTGCGGGCGCTGGGCCGGCCGCTGTCGAAGCCGGCCGCGATGACGGTCACCCGCACCTCGTCGCCGAGGGCGTCGTCGATCACGGCGCCGAAGATGATGTTGGCGTCGGCGTGCGCCGCGTCGGAGACCAGCGACGCGGCCTCGTTGATCTCGAACAGACCCAGGTCCGACCCGCCGGAGATCGACAGCAGCACGCCGTGGGCGCCCTCCATCGAGGCCTCCAGCAGCGGGCTGGCGATGGCCTGCTCGGCCGCGAGCAGCGCTCGGTTGTCGCCGCGGGCGCTGCCGATGCCCATGAGCGCCGAGCCCGCCCCGGACATGACCGACTTGACGTCGGCGAAGTCCAGGTTGATCAGGCCGGGCGTGGTGATCAGGTCGGTGATGCCCTGGACACCGGAGAGCAGCACCTGGTCGGCGGTGCGGAAGGCGTCCATGACGCTGACGTTGCGGTCGCCCAGCTGCAGCAGCCGGTCGTTCGGGATGACGATGAGCGTGTCGCACTCGTTGCGCAGCTCCTCGATGCCCGACTCCGCCTGCACCGCGCGGCGCTTGCCCTCGAAGGAGAAGGGGCGGGTGACGACACCGATCGTCAGCGCGCCCAGCTTGCGCGCGATCGAGGCGACGACGGGGGCGCCACCGGTGCCGGTGCCACCACCCTCGCCGGCCGTCACGAAGACCATGTCGGCGCCCTTGAGCACCTCCTCGATCTCCTCGCGGTGGTCCTCGGCGGCCTGCCGCCCGACGTCGGGCTGCGCGCCGGCGCCCAGCCCGCGGGTGAGCTCGCGGCCGACGTCGAGCTTGACGTCCGCGTCGCTCATCAGCAGCGCCTGGGCGTCGGTGTTGATGGCGATGAACTCGACCCCCTTGAGGCCGACTTCGATCATCCGGTTGACCGCGTTCACCCCGCCGCCGCCGATGCCGACGACCTTGATGACCGCGAGGTAGTTGTGCGGAGGTGTCATGTGGGGCTCCCGACCTCGACCCTCATCCTCAAGTAAAGCCTTATAGTTATGTCAACTGGGTCGACGCGGACGAAGTTAGGTGGGGCCAGAGGGGCCTACAAGCACCGCCACGGGCCCGGCGTGTCGCACCGGCCGACTCCCACGAAACTCCGGCGACGCGTTGGTCACACCGGCACCACTGATCGTGACGACCCGCGGTCGATCCGTCTCATGTCCGGGTCCACGGGCCCCGACCCGCCGAGCCGAGGAACTTCCCGGCGACATGTCCGCCCGGGCGTGTCGCGGCCGCTCGGTGTGTCGTGCCTCAGCCGCGCGGGAGGCGGCCCATGAGGAAGAACTCCGCGTTGGGCGGGATCGCCGCCCAGTGCGCCAGCCGGTTCGACAGCGCGAACAGCGCCACGATCGCGCCGACGTCCCAGACGTCGTCCTCGCTGAGGCCGTGCCCGCGCAGCCGTTCCTGGTCGGCCGCGGTCACCGCGGCCGGGTCGACCGCCACCGTTCCGGCCTTCGACAGGGTCCCGGTGCGAGCTCGCGAGCGCCGGGGGGTCGAAGGTCCTTCCGCTGGTCGGCCAGGTACGGGTCCCGGGCGCGGATCCGGGCGATCGCCCCGTGCGCCACGACGCAGTAGAGGCAGTCGTTGGCCGCGCTGGTGGCCACGACGACCAGCTCCCGGTCGGCCCGCGAGAGGGCCGGCGTCTCCTTGTCCATCAGGGCGTCGTGCAGCGCGAAGAACCCCTGCGCCTCCGCCGGCCGCCAGGCCAGCGCCGCGAACACGTTGGGCAGGAAGCCCGAGCGCTCCTCGACCTCGGCGTAGCGCTCGCGCAGGGCGGGGTCCAGGTCCTCGCGAGCCGGGACGGGGAAGCGGCTGGCCGGCGGCGGGCCGGCGGGCTCGGTCATGCGCCCAGCCTGCCCGCGACCGGCGGCCGGCGCGCTACCGCAGGACGACCGCCGTCGGCGCGCTGACGTCGATCGTCGTGGCCGGCTCCAGGGCGCCGGAGGCGAGCTGCCCGAGCAGCGCGACGAGCACGTCGGCCTTGTCGGCGGACTCCGAGGCGCTCCCCCAGACGACGGTCGTGCCGTCGGTGAGCGTCAGCGTCACGTCGTTGCCCGACGTGGCCGCGACCGCGGCGACCTGGTCCCGGACGTCGCGGGGCAGCTCGACCAGCGCGGCGAGCCCGGCGCGGGTGGCGGCGTCGTCGGGTCCGGGGTCGGCGACCTCGAGCGGCACCACGCCGGCCGGCGGCTCCCCGGTGACGGTGTCGAAGAGCACGCCCCCGGCGTCGACGAGGGACCGGGTGCCCGCCTGGGTGACGACCGCGACCGGCACCCGCTCCTCGACCGTGATCACCACGGTCTGCGGCCAGCCGCGGGTCACCTGCACCGCGGCGACCTGCGGCAGCCGTGCGACGCGGGCGGCCGCGGCGTCGGTGTCGACCCGCAGCAGCGGCGTCCCCTCCTCGACCCCGGCCGCGGTGCGGACCTGCTCGGCGGTGAGCGAGCCGGCCCCGTCGACGCGCACGGCCGAGACGGCCAGCAGCGGGCTGCCCCACACCACCCACACGGCCACCGCGACCGCGGTCAGCGCCAGGCCCACCCGGACCGCCAGGCGGCGGCGCGGGTCGACCGCCCGGACCCGCCGGGGCCGGCGCTCGGCCGACCGGCGGCCGGTGTCGGCGGGCGCACCGCGCTGCCGGTCGCGGGTGGTGGCGGCCCGGCTCACCGCTGCGACGTCTCCCCGGCGGACGCGGCGGCGTCGCGGGCCGAGAGGACGGAGAGCACCTCCGGCCCGACCATCACGACGTTGCCGGCGCCCATCGTGATGACGAGGTCGCCGGGGCGGACCCGCTCGGCCAGCGCCGGCGCGGTGGCCGACCAGGACGGCTCGAAGTGCACGCGGCCGGCCGGCAGCGGCACCGCGTCGGCGACCATCGCGCCGGTCACCCCGGGGACCGGGTCCTCGCGGGCGCCGTAGACGTCCATCACCACGACCTCGTCGGCCAGGCCCAGCGCCTCGCCGAAGCCGGCGGCGAACTCGCGGGTGCGGCTGTACAGGTGCGGCTGGAAGGCCACGACCACGCGCCCCTCCCCCGCCACCGCCCGCGCCGCCCGCAGCTGGGCGCGCACCTCGGTCGGGTGGTGGGCGTAGTCGTCGTACACCCGCACGCCGCCGGCCACGCCCTTGAGCTCGAACCGCCGGTGCACCCCGCCGAACCGGCCGAGCCCGGCTACCAGCCCGTCGGCGGGCAGGCCGAGCTCGAGGCCGGCCAGCAGCGCGGCCGCGCTGTTGCGGGCCATGTGCTCGCCCGGCACGCGGATGGTCACCCGGCCGAGCACCTCGCCGTCCAGCACCGCCGTCCAGGCCGTGGTCTCGCTGCCGACCTCGACGTCGACCATGCGCAGGTCGGCGTCGACGGCGGTGCCGTAGGTGCGGGTCCGCGCGGGCGTGGGGACGCCGCGCAGCCGGGCCGAGCCGGGGTCGTCGGCGCACAGCACGACGAAGCCGGCCGGGTCGACGGTGCCGAGGAACCGGTCGAAGGCCTCCTCGACCGCGGCCAGGTCGCCGTAGTTGTCCAGGTGGTCGGCCTCGACGTTGGTGACGATCGCGCCGTGCGGGGCCAGGAGCAGGAAGGAGCGGTCGCTCTCGTCGGCCTCGGCGACGAAGACGTCGCCCTCGCCGGCGTGCGCGTTGCTGCCCGACTCGTTGAGGTCGCCGCCGATGGCGAAGGACGGGTCGGCGCCGCAGGCCTGCACCGCGACGGTGAGCATCGACGTGGTCGAGGTCTTGCCGTGGGTGCCGGCGACGGCGACGCTGCGCCGGCCGGCCATGACCGCGGCCAGGGCCACCGCGCGCGGCAGCACCCGCAGGCCGCGCTCGCGGGCGGCGGCGAGCTCGGGGTTGTCCTCCCGGATGGCCGTGGAGACGACGACGGTGTCGGCGTCCCCCAGGTGCCCGGGGGCGTGGCCGAGCTCCACCCGGGCGCCGAGGGCGCGCAGGGCCAGCAGCGTGGGCGTGTCGCGCCGGTCGCTGCCGGAGACCCGCACGCCGCGGGCCAGCATGATGCGGGCGATGCCGCTCATCCCGGCACCCCCGATGCCGACGAAGTGGACCGAGCCGAGCTCCGCCAGGGCCGGGATCGGGTCCTTCCACGCGGCCACCGCAGCGGCGCTCATCGGTTCGCGACCTCCAGGACGATGTCGGCCAGCCGCTCGTCGGCGTCGGGCACGCCGGCCGCGGCCGCGTGGGCCGCGTAGCCGGTGAGGGCGGCGGGGTCGGTCAGCAGCGGGACGAGGCGCTCGCCGATCCAGGCCGGGGAGAGCTCGGCGTCGTCCACCAGCAGCCCTCCCCCGGCCTCCACGACGGGCAGCGCGTTGCGGCGCTGCTCCCCGTTCCCGATCGGCAGCGGCACGAACGCCGCGGGCAGCCCGACCGCCGAGAGCTCGGCGACGGTCACCGCGCCCGCCCGGCAGAGTGCCAGGTCGGCCGCGGCGTAGGCGAGGTCCATGCGCTCCAGGTAGTCGACGACCACGTAGGGCGCCTGCCCGGCCGCGCGGGCGGGGACCGTGACGTCGGTGTTCTTCGGGCCGCGCGCGTGCAGCACCTGGACGCCGGCGGCGGTCAGCGCGTCGGCGGCGCCGGTGGCGGCGCGGTTGAGCGACGCTGCTCCCTGCGAGCCGCCGAAGACCAGCAGCGTGGGCCGGTCGGGGTCCAGCCCGAAGGCGGCGCGGGCCTCGGCGCGGCGGGCCGGGCGGTCCAGCGAGCTGATCGCCGTCCGCAGCGGCATGCCGACGTGCTCAGCGCCGTGCAACGGGGTACCGGGCACGGTCACCGCGACGCGGGCGGCGATCCGCGCGCCGATGCGGTTGGCCAGCCCCGGCAGCGCGTTCTGCTCGTGCACGACCACCGGCACCCTCCCGCGGGCGGCCAGGTACGCCGGCAGCGCCACGTAGCCGCCGAAGCCGACGACGACGTCGGCGGACAGCTGGTCGAGCAGGGCCCGGGTCTCGCGGACGGCGCGGCGCACCCGGCCGGGCACCCGCAGCAGGTCCGGCGTCGGCTTGCGCGGCAGCGGCACCGGCGGGATCAGCCGCAGGTCGTAGCCGCGGGCGGGGACCAGCCGGGTCTCCATGCCGCGCGCGGTGCCCATGCAGGTGATGCGCACGCCACCGGGGACCGCACCGCCCCGGCGCAGCAGCGCGTCGGCCAGGGCCAGCATCGGCTCGATGTGGCCGCCGGTGCCGCCGCCGGCCAGGACCACGCTGACCGGCCCGGTCGCGCGGGTCACCGCGGCCGCCGCGGGACGTCGGGCGCGCCGGCACGGGCGCGCGGTGGCGGCTGCCGCCGGGCCTCGCCGGCCCGGGGCCGGTCGGCCGTCCGGCGCTCGCGGGGCGCCGCCGCACGCTCCCGGGGGGCACCGGCCCCGGGCGCCTGCGGCACCCGGACGACGGTGCGCGCGCCGGGACCGGCCGGCCGGCGGGCGGGCCGGGCCGGCTCCTCGGGCCGTCGCCGCGGGCGGCTGCGCACCGGCTCGACGGCCTGCGCGGGGACCGGCAGCAGCGCGCGGGCCAGCCGGCCGCTGTCCCGGCGGCGCAGGTGCTCGATCGCCTCGGGCTCGGACCGGGCGAAGCGCAGCAGCAGACCGACGATGAACAGCGTGAGCACCAGCGAGGTGCCGCCGGCCGACACCAGCGGCAGCGTCACCCCGGTGACCGGACCCAGACCCACCACGTACCCCATGTTCATGGCCGCCTGACCGACCAGCCACACGGTGATGGCCACGCTGGCCAGCTGCACGAACCGGTCGGCGGAGCGGCGGGCGATGCGGAAGCCGGCCGCGGCCAGCACGCCGTAGAGCGCGACGACGACCAGGCAGCCGAGGAAGCCCAGCTCCTCGCCGATGATCGCGAAGATGTAGTCCGACTCGGCCTCGGGCAGCAGGTTCCACTTCATCGCACTGTTGCCCAGGCCCACGCCCCAGAAGCCGCCCGAGGACAGGGCGTAGAAGCCGCGGATCGCCTGGAAGCCGGAGTCCGTGGGGTCGGCGAAGGGGTCGAGGAACGACGTCCAGCGCTCCATCCGGTACGGCGCGACGGCGACGAGCGCGATGCCGGCGGTGACGGCGGCGGCCAGCATGGTCGCCCACACCCGCAGCGGGGCGCCGGCGGCGAGGAAGAGCCCGCACAGGACCAGCCCGAGGGTCACCGTCGCCCCGAAGTCCGGCTCCAGCATCAGCAGCCCGCACATGACCAGGAAGACCGGGACCAGCGGGACCAGGAGGCTGCGCACGGTCAGGTAGCTGGCCCGCAGCGCGAGCACGTGGGCGCCCCACAGCGCCAGCACGAGCTTGGCCACCTCGGAGGGCTGGAAGTTGGTGAAGCCCAGGTCGAACCAGGCGCGCGAGCCGTTCAGCTCCGTGCCGATCCCCGGGATCGCCACCAGCAGCAGCAGCCCGAGCACCACCAGCAGCGCGATCGGCGCCCAGCGGCGCAGCACCGCGGTCGACAGCCGGACGGCCACCAGGGCGGCGAGCACCCCGATGGCGGCGAAGACCAACTGGTCGACGCCGGGGCGCCAGGCGGGCTGGTCGGCCAGCGCCGCCTCGATCGCCGAGGCCGAGAAGACCATCACCAGGCCGATGGCCAGCAGCATGCCGGCCGCGCCGATGACGAGGTGGCTGCTGGTCATCGGGCCGTCGAGCCACCCGGGGAGGGCGGGCAGCAGGCGGCGCCGGGCGGCGGCGGGGGCCGTGCCGCGGGCACGGGCGGCCGCGGCCCGGCCTGCGGTGGGCTCCATCCCGCCATCGTCGCCGCTGAGCGGCGTCCCGCCCGGCAGCGGACGGGCGTGTCGCGTGTGGGTCGTGGGGCCGGCGGGACCGCGCGCGCCCGTCACAGCCCGGTGAAGGACAGCCAGTCGGCGTAGAACAGCCCCAGCCCGAAGGCCACCGCCATCCCGGTGACGAGCCAGAAGCGCACGATGACGGTGTTCTCCGTCCAGCCCGCGAGCTCGAAGTGGTGGTGCAGCGGCGCCATCCGGAACACCCGGCGGCGGGTGGCCCGGAAGAAGGCCACCTGGATGACGACCGACAGCGTGACCGCGACGAACAGCCCGCCGAGGACCACCAGCAGCAGCTCGGTGCGGGTGACGATCGCCAACCCGGACATCAGGCCGCCCAGGGCCAGCGACCCGGTGTCGCCCATGAAGATCTTGGCGGGGCTGGTGTTCCACCACAGGAAGCCCAGGCAGGCGCCCATCGCCGCGACGGCGACCAGCGTGACGTCCAGCGGGTCGCGCACCTCGTAGCAGCCCTCCACCGCCAGCGCCGTCGAGCAGTCGTGGGTGAACTGCCAGAAGGAGATGACGACGTAGGAGCCGAAGACCATCGCGGAGGCGCCGGCGGCCAGCCCGTCCAGGCCGTCGGTGAGGTTCACCGCGTTGGAGAAGCCGGCGATGAACAGGTAGGCCAGGACGACGAAGAGGATCGGCCCCAGCGCCAGCGGGGCGATGTCGCGGACGTAGGAGATGTTCGTCGACGCCGGGGTCACCCCGTCGGAGGGGAAGTTCATCGCCAGGATCGCGAAGGTCAGGCCGACCACCAGCTGGCCGACCAGCTTCGCCGTCTTGTTCAGGCCGAGGCTGCGCCGGTAGCGGATCTTCAGGTAGTCGTCGAGGAAGCCGACGGTGCCCAGCCCGACCATGAGGAAGAGCAGCAGGAGGCCGGTGGCGGTGACCCCGCGGCCGGGCTGGCCGAGCAGGAACAGGTGGGCGATCAGGTAGCCGCCCACGGTCGCCGCGACGATGACGGTCCCGCCCATGGTGGGCGTGCCCTTCTTCGACAGGTGCGACTCGGGGCCGTCGTCGCGGATCTCCTGGCCGAAGCCCATCCGGCGGAACCGGTGCACCGCCAGCGGCGTGGCCAGGATCGAGATGATGAGCCCGAAGGCCCCGGCGATCAGGACGGACTTCACGCGGCGGTCCCGCCGGACAGCAGGTCGGCGGCGAGCAGCTCCAGCCCGTGGGCCCGGCTGGCCTTGACCAGCACCACGTCGCCGGGCACGAGCACCTCCGACAGCAGCTCGCGGGCGGCAGCCCGGTCCGGCACGTGCACCGACCCCTCTCCGTTCCGGGCACCCGCCGCGCGGGCCCCGGTCGCTATCCCTACCGCATCCGGACCGACGGCCACGACGAGGTCGACCCCCGCCGCGACCGCGTCGCGGCCGAGCCGCTCGTGCTCGCCCTCGGCCCCGGGACCGAGCTCGGCCATCCCGCCGAGGACGGCGACCCGGCGGGTCGCGGCCATGCCGGTCAGGGCCGCGAGCGCGGCCCGCATCGACTCGGGGTTGGCGTTGTAGGCGTCGTTGACCACGGTGACGCCGTCGGGCCGGCGGGTGACCTCCATCCGCCAGCGGCTGCGCACCTGGGCGGCGGAGAGCGCGGCGGCCACGGCGGCCGGGGACATGCCCGCGGCCAGCGCGGCCCCGGCGGCCGACAGCGCGTTGGCCACCTGGTGCTCGCCGACAACCTGCAGGGCGACCGGGTGCTCCTCCCCCGCCGCGGCGAGGGTGAACGACGCCCGTCCCTCGCCGTCGAGGGCGACGCCGGTGGCGCGCACGTCGGCGTCCGCGCCGCGCCCGGTGGTGAGCACGCGGGCGCGGGTCCGCGGCGCCATGCCGATCACCCGCGCGTCGTCGGCGTTGAGCACGGCGGTGCCGTCGTCGGGCAGCGCCTCGACGAGCTCGCCCTTCGCCCGCGCCGTCCCCTCCGGGGAGCCGAACTCCCCCAGGTGGGCGGAGCCGACGTTGAGCACGACCCCGATCCGCGGGCGGGCGACGGCGCACAGGCGGGCGATGTGGCCGACGCCCCGCGCGCCCATCTCCAGCACGAGGAACCGGGTCGCGGCGTCGGCGGACAGCACCGTCAGCGGCAGGCCGATGTCGTTGTTGAAGGAGCCGGGCGGGCTCACCGTGGCCCCAGCGGTGGCCAGCACCTGGCCGAGCAGGTCCTTGGTGGAGGTCTTGCCCGAGGAGCCGGTGATGCCGAGGGTGACCAGGCCCCGGGCGACGAGCCGCGCGTGCACCGCGGCGGCCAGCCGGCCGAGCGCGGCGACAGGGTCCTCGACGACCACGCAGGGCAGCGCCTCGTCGTCCCGGGTGGTGAGGGCGGCGACGGCGCCGGCCGCGGCGGCGGCGCCGAGGAAGTCGTGCCCGTCGACCCGCTCGCCGGGCAGCGCGACGAACAGGTCGCCGGCGCCGACGGACCGCGAGTCGATGGTCACCGCCCCGGTCACGCGGATCCCGTCGGCACCGGCCGGGAGGGACCCGCCGACGGCCTCGGCCACCTCGGCCAGCGTCAGGGCGATCACGGGGCGCCGACCCAGGGCCGGGCCTGGTCCGAGGCCGCGCGGATCGCGTCGCGGAGCACCTCGCGGTCGTCGAACGGCGTCACCACTCCGGCGACCTCCTGGCCGGTCTCGTGTCCCTTGCCCGCGACGAGCACCGTGTCGCCCGGGCGGGCGCGTGCCACGGCCTCGGCGATCGCCGCCCGGCGGTCGCCGATCTCGAGGACGGCGGGACGGCGGTCGGCGGGCACACCGGCGAGCATGGCCGCCCGGATGGCGGCCGGCTCCTCGGAGCGGGGGTTGTCGTCGGTCACCACGAGCAGGTCGCTGCCCGCGGCGGCGGCCGCGCCCATCGCCGGGCGCTTGCCGGGGTCGCGGTCGCCTCCGCAGCCGAGCACGGTGAGGACCCGGCCGGCCGTGGCGGTGCGCAGGGCGGCGAGGGCCGTGGCGACGGCGTCGGGGGTGTGCGCGTAGTCGACGACGGCGACGAAGGGCTGGCCGGCGTCCACCGGCTCCATCCGGCCGGGCACCACGGTCTCCGCGACGCCGCGCAGCGCGGTCTCCACCGGTACGCCGACGGCGTCGAGCAGCGCCACGGCCATGACCGCGTTGGCCACGTTGAACCGGCCGGGCAGCCGCACGCGGGCCGGCCAGGACCGGCCGCCGGGGCCGTGCAGGGTGAAGGCCGAGCCGCCGTCGGGGGCGACCGTCACGTCCGCCGCCGTCCAGTCGGCGGGCCGCTCGCCGGAGCTCGCCACGGTGACCGCCCGGCGGCCGCCGAGCATGCCGGTGAGCCGGCGGCCGTGCGGGTCGTCGACGTCGACCACCTCGACGGCGGCGCGGCCGTCGAACAGCTGCGCCTTCGCGCGGAAGTAGTCCTCGAGGTCGGCGTGGAAGTCGAGGTGGTCCTGGCTGAGGTTGGTGAAGCCGGCGGCGGCGAAGGGCACGCCACCGACCCGGCCCAGGACCAGGGCGTGGCTGGAGACCTCCATGACGACCGCCTCGACACCGGACTCGGCCATGCCGGCCAGCAGCGCGTGGAGCACGGGCGCCTCGGGCGTGGTCCGGGCGCTGGGGATCGCGGTGGGCTCGGCGCCGGGCAGCCGGGTGCGCATCTGCACGGTGCCGATCAGGCCGGTGCCGCGGCCGGCGGCGACCAGGCCCGCCTCGACGAGGTAGGCCGTCGTCGTCTTGCCGTTGGTGCCGGTGATGCCCACGACCTGCAGCCGGCGCGCGGGCTCGCCGTAGACCCGCGCGGCCACGGCGCCGAGGACGGCGCGCGGGTCGTCGGCCACGCACACCGGCAGCCCCGTGGCGCAGGCGTCGGCGCGGCCGGTGGGGTCGGTGAGGAGGGCACGGGCGCCGGCCGCGGCGGCCGCGGCGGCGAACCGGACGCCGTGCGTGCGGGCGCCGGGCAGGGCCGCGTAGAGGTCGCCGGGGCGCACGTCGGACGAGGCCAGGGTCACGCCGGTGACCGCGGTGGCGGGGTCGCCCTGGACGGGCGGGCCGACGAGGTCGGCGAGCTCGGTCAGGGGCAGCGGCGTCGTGCCCGTGGGCCGGGGCGCCGCCCCGGGCACGGTCGGGGTCACGGGGCTCCAATCTACCGTCGGTCGCGCGCGGCCCCGTCCGCGACGCACGGAGGACCCCCTGCCCCCCACCGCTCGCGAGCTCGCGGCGGGACCCTGCAGGGAGCCGGGTTCACCCGTCGGCCGTCAGGCGGAAGTCGGGTCGCGCGGTGCCGGAGGGCACGACGCCCCCGGCGGTGAGGGCGTAGCGCATGACGTCGGCGAAGACCGGCGCGGCGACCTGCCCGCCCTCGGCCGAGCTGGTCGGGCGCTCCAGGTCGACCGCGACCACGTACTGGGGGTCGTCGGCGGGGGCGTAGCCGACGAACGTCGTGACGTACCCGCCGCCGTCGTAGCAGCCGCACTCGGGGTTGGCCCGCTGCGCGGTGCCGGTCTTGCCGGCCACGCGGAAGCCCTCGACCTCGCCCAGCGGCGCGGTCCCGCCCGGGCCCACGACGGCCTCGAGCATGTAGGCCATCGCGTCCGCCGTCTCCTCGCCGACCACCCGGGTCGGCTGCGGCCGCTCCACCGGGGTGACCGTGCCGTCGGGGGCGGTGACGGAGGAGACCAGCCGCGGCTCGACGCGGACGCCGCCGTTGGCCAGCGTCTGGTAGACCGACGCCATCTGCAGCGTGGTCACCGAGACGCCCTGGCCGATGGGCACGTTCGCCGCGCGGCTGGCGGTCCAGTCCTCCGACGGCTCGAGGATGCCGGCGCTCTCCCCCGGCAGCTCGATGCCGGTGGTGCTCCCGATGCCGAAGGCGCGCAGGTACTCCTCCAGCCGCTCGTCGCCGAGCTCGCGGGCGAGCATGATCGTGCCGACGTTGCTGGACTTGGCGAGGATGCCGGTCACCGTCCAGTCGACCGGCTCGTGGTCGTGGGCGTCGGTGACGACGACGTCGCCGGCCTGGATGTGCCCCGGGACGGTGAGCACCTCGTCGGGGGTGGTCAGGCCCTCCTCGATCGCGCCGGCGAGGGTGACGGCCTTCATGACCGACCCGGGCTCGAAGACCTGGGAGACCACCGGGTTGCCCAGCAGCTCGGGGTCGGTGCTGCGCGCGGCACCGGGGTCGTACCCGGGGCAGCTGCCCATCGCGACGACCTCGCCGGTGTGCACGTCGAGGACCACCGCCGAGGCGCGGGTGGTGGCGCCGTCGCGGCAGGCCTCGGCCAGCCGCTGCTCCATCACGTACTGCACGTCCTGGTCCAGCGTCAGCTGCACCGAGCTGCCGTCGACGGCCGGCGTGGACTCGTCGATGCCGGAGGGGATGGGGTTGCCGCCGCTGCCGACCTCGTAGCGCCGCTCGCCGTCGGTGCCCGACAGCTGCTCGTCGAAGCGCTGCTCGATGCCGGCCAGCCCGTCGCCGTCGCGGCCCACGAAGCCGACGACCTGCCCGCCGACGAACCCGGCCGGGTACAGCCGCATCGGCTCGTCCTCGAAGAGGATGCCCGGCAGCGCGAGCTCCTGGATGGCGCTGACGGTCTCGGGGGTGACCTGGTGGGCCAGCTCCACGTACCGCCCGTCGCGCTCGAGCAGCTCGGTGAGGTCGGAGACGGGGACGTCGAGCAGCGTGGTCAGCGCCAGCGCCGTGCGCTGCGGGTCGGCGACCAGCGACGGGTCCGCGGTCACCAGCGAGGCGTCGACGGTGTAGGCGAGCAGGTCGCCGTCGCGGTCGAGGACCTGGCCGCGCAGCGCGGCGATGTCGACCGTGCGCAGCCGTGCCTGGGACGCGGCCTCGGCGTACTCCCCGCCGTCCACCCCCTGGAGGAACACGAGCCGGCCGGTGACGAGCAGCAGCGCGATCGCGATGACCACCATCCCGGCGCGCAGGCCGCGGGTGGGCAGCACGGGAAGCGTGGCGCGGCGCCGGCGGCCGGGCGCGCGGCGCGGGGTGAAGGCGCCGGCCGGGCGCGGCGGGACGCCGGCCCCGGACCGCTGCGCGCGGCCGGGCACGGGGCGCTCGACGCGCCGGCCGGGGACCGGGCGGGGCGGGGTCGGCACGTCAGTCCCCCGCGGCCGGCGGGGCCGGGGGCGCCTCGGCGGGCTCCGGCGTCCCGCGGAGGGTGACCGACCCGTCGGGGCCGATGACCAGGTAACCGGCGGTGTCGGCCTGGACCAGGCCTGCCGCCGCGGCGGCCGCGGCCATGACGCCCGGCGTCCCGGCGGCGACCACCTGCTGCTCGAGCTGCTCGAGCCGCTGCGCCCGCTGGGTGTTCTCGCTGCGCAGCTCGGTGGCCTTCAGCGAGTTGACCGCGATCGCGGTGTTGAGGAACAGCAGCGCCAGGGTGGTGCCGACCAGCAGCCCGACGACGAGCAGCACGAACGGCGTCCGCCGGGCGGTGCCGAGGCCGGGCAGCGACCGCCGGCGCGGCTCGCCGGCCGCCGGCGCCGCCGGCGCGGCCGGGACCGGCGCGGGCCGCGGCACCGGGCGGGACGGGCGCGCGCGGAGGGCACCGGCACGGACCGGCGCGGTGTGCGCCCGGCCGCGGACCGGCGCGGCCGGGCTCTCGGCCGGCGCCGGCGCGCTCCGGGGAGCGGGCCGGGCGGGCGCGGCGGCGCGGGCGGACGCCGGTCGGGCCGCACCGGCGCGGGGGCCCGTCCGCGCGGCGCGCGGGCGCACCGCGGCGGGGCGGGGGACGTCGTCGTCGGGCCGGGGTGCCCGGGCGGTGGCACTCACGCTGCTGCCCTCCGGATGCGCTCGGCGGCACGGACGCGGGCCGAGGCGGCCCGGGGGTTGGCGGCCACCTCGGCCTCCGACGGCGCCTCGCCGCCGCGGGTGACCAGGCGCAGGACCGGGGCGAGCTCGGGCACCGGCACGGGGAGCTCCGGCGGCGTCCGGTCGGTCGCGCCCGCGGCGAGGACCTGCTTGACGATGCGGTCCTCGAGCGAGTGGAAGGTGATGACGACGACGCGGCCGCCGACGGCCAGGGCGTCCAGGGCGGCCGGCAGCGCCCGCTCGAGCACCCGCAGCTCGTCGTTGACCTCGATCCGCAGCGCCTGGAACGTCCGCTTGGCGGGGTGGCCCCCGGTGCGCCGGGTGGCCGCGGGGATGGAGGCACGCACGAGGTCGGCCAGCCGGCCGGTGCGGGTGAAGGGCTCAGCCCGGCGCTCGCGCTCGATGGCCGCGGCGATCCGCGCGGCGAAGCGCTCCTCGCCGTAGACGCGCAGGACGCGGGTCAGCTCGCCGGCGCTGTAGGTGTTGACGACGTCGGCGGCGGTGCGGCCGGCGGTGGGGTCCATGCGCATGTCCAGCGGCGCGTCGGCGGAGTAGCTGAAGCCGCGGTCGGGCCGGTCCAGCTGCAGCGAGGAGACGCCCAGGTCGAACAGCACGCCCTGCACCTCGTCGATACCGAGGGACTCCAGCACCTGGGGCAGCTCGTCGAAGACGGCCGGGACGAGCGTGGCGCGGTCGGCGTGACCGGCGGCGGCGATGCGGCGGGCGGCCTCGGCGCGGGCGTCGGGGTCGCGGTCCAGGCCGATCAGGCGCAGGCCGGGGTGGGCGTCGAGCAGGGCCAGCGAGTGCCCGGCGAGGCCGAGGGTGGCGTCGACGAGGACGGCGCCCGGCGCGGAGCAGGCCGGGGCGAGGAGCTCGGTCACGCGCTCGAGCAGCACCGGGACGTGCACGGGGTCCGAGGGCGCCGAGCCCCGCGCAGTGCCGGAGGGCGCCGAGTCCCGCGCAGTGCCGGAGGGCGCCGAGTTCCGCGCAGTGCTCGCGGGCGCCGAGTCCCGCGCGGGCTCGCTGCTGCTCATCGTCGACTGCTCCTCGAACGGGTCGGATGCGGGCTCGTCCATGGTGGCGCGGAGCGCGGCGTCGGCGGTGTCAGCGCACCGGGCGGGTCGCGGGGATTCCCGGGGGATCGGCCGGTGCGAGGGGGCGGGGTGGCGGCGTGCGGGACGGCTCCGGGCGCCCCGCGGAGCGTCGCCTGGCGCCGGGGAAGTGCGTCAGGTGGTGCTCCGCGGGGGCGCCGGGGTCCGCCGGTCCCGGCCGCGGGGGCCGGGGGGCGACGTGCCGAGGGGAGTCGGCGGGTCCGCGGGGCGGACCGAGTCGCGGGGAAGGCGACTCGGGCCGGGGAGCCGGTCGAGCCGCGGGGAAGTCGGCTCGGTCGGACGGCGCGGAGGGCGTCGCGGGGACGTGCGGCTCAGGACAGGGTCGGCATCCCCTCGCTCTCCATGGCGGCGTAGGCGGCTTCCTGCTCGGCCACGTAGGCGTCCCACGTGGCGGCATCCCAGATCTCGAACCGGGTGTCGACGCCGACGACGACGACGTCGCGGTCCAGGCCGGCGTACTCGCGCAGCCCGGCGGGGATGGTGATGCGGCCGGTCTTGTCCGGCTCCACCTCGACCATCGACCCGAAGCTCATGCGGGCCCGCATGCGGGCCTCGGCGGTGTCGGAGGGCGCCATCGCGGCGGCGGTGCGGCTCTGCTCGGCGACCCGGGCCATCGTCAGGCCGTAGATGCAGCGCTCCTGGCCCTTCTTGATCACCATGCCGTCGCCCACCTGCTCGCGGAAGCGGACGGGGAGTGCGAGCCGGCCCTTCTCGTCGAGGCGCAACGGGTAGCTGCCGACGAACACCGGATCACCTCCCCCATGAGTCCTCCCTGACCTCCGCGGGGACCCCGGGACGGGCCCTGCCTCCCCACCGGGCCACACAGTAACCCACTACGCCCCACTGGACACCACTCGACACCATGTCGTGACCGCTCTCCCCCACCCGCGTCCCGGAACCTCCCCGCGCAGGTCAGACGCGCGTCCCGCCGGGAGCCCGCCGGGCCGGCCAGGGGGACGCGGGGGGGTCGCTCCCCGGTCGCCCGAGGGCCCGGGAGACCGCCGGTGGACGCCCGGTGCGGGCCGGTGGGGACGGAGGTGGGGCCCGGTGGGGCGGACCGTGGGGCGGGGTGGGGCCGGAGGTGGGGCGCGGTGGGGACCGCCGGTGGGGAGCGGTGGTGGGGAGCGGTGGGGACCGCCGGTGGAGCACCGTGGGGACGGCGGCCACGGGCTCCGACCCAGCCGCCGCCCGGGAGGCCCGGGGTGGCAGTCCCTGCCGCGGGGGCCGGTCGCGCGCGCGGGCGGGTCCGGCGGTGGCGCGCGGCACGTACCGTGGATCGGGTGACCGACGTGTACCGGCCCGTCCCCACGGTCGACGTCGCCGCCGCCGGTACCGCGATCCTGGCGAACATGGCCCGCGTGGTGCGCGGCAAGGCCGACGTCGTCCACCTGGCCCTGGTCGTGCTGCTGGCCGAGGGGCACCTGCTGGTGGAGGACGTCCCCGGCGTCGGCAAGACCACGCTGGCCAAGGCCCTCGCCGGGTCGATCGACGGCAGCGTGCGGCGCATCCAGTTCACCCCGGACCTGCTGCCCAGCGACGTCACCGGCGTGGCCGTCTACGACCAGGAGTCGCGCGAGTTCGAGTTCAAGCCCGGGGCGGTGTTCGCCAACGTCGTCGTGGCCGACGAGATCAACCGCGCCTCCCCCAAGACGCAGTCGGCGCTGCTGGAGTGCATGGAGGAGCGGCAGGTCACGGTCGACGGCGTCAGCTACGAGCTGGCCCGGCCGTTCATGGTCGTCGCGACGCAGAACCCGGTGGAGATGGAGGGCACCTACCCCCTCCCCGAGGCGCAACGCGACCGGTTCACCGCGCGGGTGTCGATGGGCTACCCCGACCGCGAGGCCGAGCTGGCGATGCTGGACGACCAGACCGGGGTCGACCCGCTGAGCACCCTGCGGCCGGTCGCCGACGCGGCCACGGTCCGCGACCTGGTCGACACCGTCGGCCGGCTGCACGTGTCCGACGCGGTGCGCCGCTACGTGGTGGCGCTGGTCGAGGGCACCCGCCGGGCACCGGAGCTGCGGCTGGGCGCCTCGCCGCGGGCGGGCCTGCAACTGCTGCGCACCGCCCGCGCCGCCGCGGCGCTGGCCGGGCGCGACCACGTGCTCCCCGACGACGTGCAGGCGCTCGCCGTGCCGGTGCTCGCCCACCGGCTGCTCCTCTCCCCCGACGCCGCCGCCGCCCGGCGCACCGGCGAGCAGGTCGTGAGCGGACTGCTGCGCACCACCCCCGTGCCCCGCGGGCGCTGACCGTGGCGCGGTCACCCGTTCCCGGGGTGCTGTCCTCCCTCACCGTCCGGGGCCGCTGCATGGTCGCCGTGGGCCTGACGCTGCTCGCGCTGGGCGCGCTGCTGGGCGAGCTGCCGCTGGTGCAGGTCGCCGTCTTCGTCCTGGTCCTGCCGCTGCTGTCGGCGCTGGGCGTCGCCCGCCGTCGGTTCCGGCTCTCGACCCGGCGCACCGTGACGCCGCCGCGGGTCCCCCGGGGTGGGCAGGCCGACGTCCTGCTCGAGGTCACGAACGCCGACCGCCGCGCCGGCGGCCTGTGGCTGCTCACCGAGCCGCTGCCGCGGGAGCTCGGGCCGGCCCCCACCTACGTGCTCGAGCGGCTGCCGGCCGGCGGCACCGCCCCGCTGCACTACCGGGTCGCCGGCTCCCGCCGCGGCCGCTACGCCCTGGGTCCGCTGCGGCTGCGGCTGGTCGACCCCTTCGGCCTGGTGACGCGGTCGGTGTCGGGCACCGACACCGGCTCGCTGCTCGTGGTGCCGCGGGTGCGGCCGCTGACCACCGCGGGGCTGACCGGCGGCGAGGGGCGCAACGGCGAGGGCGCACGCCGCTCGATCGCCGTCCAGGGCGAGGACGACGTCAGCACCCGGGCGTACCGGCACGGCGACGACCTGCGCAAGGTGCACTGGCGGGCGACGGCCCGCACCGGCGAGCTGATGGTGCGCCTGGAGGAGCGGCCGTGGCGCTCCTCGGCCACCCTGCTGCTGGACACCCGCACCCGGGCGCACCTGCTCGTCCACGGCGGGGACCCGGGAGCCGGGGACGAGCCCGAGGACAGCCTGGAGTGGGTGGTCGAGGCGGCCGCCAGCATCGGCACCGCGCTGGCGGCCGGCGGCGCCGCGCTCCGGGTGCTCACCGACGCCGGGGAGCTGGCGCCGGCCGACGGCCGCCGCGGGCTGGGGACCGGCGAGCTGCTCGACCGGCTCGCCGTGCTCCAGCCCTCCCGGGGGACCGACCTCGCCGCGGCGGCGGACCTGCTCTCCCGGACCGGCGGGGAGGGCCCGGTGGTCGCCCTGCTGGGCGCCGTCGGGGCCGAGGACGCCGCCCGGCTGGCGCGGGCCCGCTCCGGACCGGGGGCCGACCTGGCCGTGCTGGTCGACGTCGGCGGCTACGCCCCCGCCGGTCCGCGCGGGCGGCGCTCGGCCGCGACCGAGGCGGCCCGCGCCACGCTCGGCCGGCAGCAGGAGGAGGCCACCGCCGTGCTGCGCGACGCCGGCTGGCGCGTAATGGTGGCCCCGGCGGGGCAGCCGGTGGCGGAGGTCTGGGCGTCGCTGATGCGGGCTCCCCGCGGCTCGGGGGTGCCGGCATGAGCGCGCCCGCCGTCCCGGCCGTCGTGCGGCAGGACGCCGGCACCACCCTGGCCGCCGCGGTGGCGACGGCGCTCGGGGCGGCCGCGCTCGCGCCGGTGTTCAGCGCCCGCGACTGGGTGCCCGGTGTGCTCGTCGCGATCGCGACCGTCGCGGTCACCGGCCTGCTCCTGCGCCTGGCCGGCCCGGCGCTGTGGCTGTGGGCCAGCGGGGGGCGGCCGCCGTCCCCGCGCTGGGCGGCCCTCGGCGTGCCGCTGGTGCCGCTGGGTCAGCTGGCCGCCCTCGGCTGCGCGCTGACCGCGCTGTTCGCGTCGGAGCGGGCGCTGCTCGGGGTCCTGCCGACGCCGGCGAGCCTGGCCGACCTCGGCGCGGTGCTCGTCGACGGCAGCGACCAGATCCGCGAGCAGTTCACCCCCGCCGAGCCGCTGGCCGGCCTGCGCGCCCTCACCGCGCTGATGGTCGGGATCCTCGCCGTCGTCGTCGACCTCGTGGCCGTCGGCGGCCGGCAGCCGGCGCTGGCCGCGCTGTCGCTGCTCGTCGTCTTCTGCGTGCCGGTCAGCACCATCGACGGCGGCATCGGCCTGACCGCCGTCGCCCTGCCGGTCGCCGGCCTCGCGCTGCTGCTGTGGGCCGACCAGCACCGGCGGCTGGCGTGGCGGCCGCGGCGCGCCGACGGTCCCCGGCCGGCGACGGGCGCGGTCACCGCCGTCCGCACGGGACTGCTCGCCCTGGCCGCGGCGATGGTCCTGGGGTCGCTGGTGCCCACCCTCGGGGAGGGTGAGTTCGCCGACCGCTGGCGGGCCGGCTCCTCCGGCGGCGGTGGGTCCACCGGAACGTCGCTGGACCCCACGGCCTCGCTGCAGGGCGAGCTGACCCGCGAGGACCCGATCGAGCTGCTGACGGTGGAGGCCGACGTCGACGACCCGGGTTACCTGCGCGCGGTGGCCCTCGACGTCTACGACCCGGGGGTGGGCTGGCGGCTCGACGCGCTGGACGCCGACCTCGCCGTCGACGAGGCCGGCGCGCTGGCCCCGGTGCCCGGCACGACGGAGAGCCGGACCGTGGGCGCGACGGTCACCGTGCTCGACCACGACGACCACTTCCTGCCGGTCCTCTCCTCGCCGCTGGACGTCGAACTGGAGGACGGCGCCGGGGACTGGCGGTTCGACCGCGCCTCGGCGACGGTCTTCGCGCCCGACACCACCACCGGCGAGGGGCTCGCGTACCGGACGGTCGGCGTCGAGCCGCTGCCCACGCCGGAGCAGCTGGCCCGCTCGGAGCCCGTCTCGTCGCGCGAGCCCGTGGCCGAGCTGGCCGCCTCCCCCGCGCTCGACGTGTCCGTCACCACCCTCGTCGCCGAGACGATCCGGGGTGCCGACACCCCCGGCGAGCGCGTCCAGGCCATCTACGCCTTCATGACCGACCCGGCCAACCGCTGGACCTACAGCCTCTCCACCGAGCCCGGGACGACCGGCGACGACCTGGCCGACTTCCTGGTCAACCGGCGCGGGTACTGCGAGCAGTACGCCGGCGCGATGGCCGTCATGGTCCGTGCCGCCGGCGTACCGGCCCGGGTCGTGCTCGGCTACACCCCCGGCATCCCGCAGCCCGACGGCAGCCGGCTGGTCACCAGCAACGACGCGCACGCCTGGGTCGAGGTCTTCTTCGACGGCGTGGGCTGGGTGCCCTACGACCCCACCCCGATCGACGCCGACCGCGCGGTCACGCTGCCCTGGGCGCCGCGGCCCCCGGACCAGGAGGTCGACCCGCGCACCGACCTGCCCACCGCGCCGCTGCCGGCGCCCGCGCCGGCGGCGCCGCCGGTGGCCCCGGGCGTCGAGAGCACCGCGACCGCCGGGGGCGGGACGGACGGCGGCAACGGGCTGGGCACCGCCCTCGCCGTCGCCGGTGGGGTGCTGGGTGCCGCCGCCCTGGCCGCCGCCCCCGCCGCCGTCCGCCTGGTGCAGCGCCGGCGGCGGCTGGCGACCGGGACCGCGACGTCGGCGTGGGACGAGCTCGCCGCCACAGCCCGCGACCTCGGCCTGGCCTGGGACCCGTGGCAGACACCGCGGCAGGTCGCCTCGGCGCTGTCCGAGCAGCTGCCCGGGCAGTCGCCGGCCGGCCGGGGCGCCCACCGCCCGGACGGGGGTCGCTCCCGGGGCGCCCGGGACGCGGTGACGCTGCTCGCGCGCGCGGAGGAGGCGGCCAGCTACGCGCGGCCCGGCAGCGGGCCGGCGCCGGACGAGCTCGCCGACGCGGTGCACACCGCCCGGCGCGGGCTGCTGGCCGCCGCGGCGCTGCCGGCCCGGCTGCGGGCGCTGCTGCTGCCGGCCTCGGTGCCGGGGACCCTCCTGGCCGGGCCCGGCGGCCGGGGCCTGGGCCGGCTCACCGGCGGCCGGTGGCCTCGGCCGGCCTCCTGACCGGCGGGGGCCGCCACCGTCCTCGGGCGTGAGCAGGTCTCACCGGAGGACGGGCGGCGGGACCGGTGCGCCCTCCCGGAGGACGAGCGCGGGACGGGGCGCGCACCCCGGGGACGACGGCAGCCGCCGTCCACGCGGGACGGCGGCTGCCGGGACGACGCTGGGCTACTGGTCGTAGCGGCGGCGGAAGCGCTCCTCGAGCCGGTTCTTCAGCGGCTGGCGCCGGGCCTTGCCGGCGCGCCCGCGACCGGCGGGACCACTCCCGCCGGCAGCCGGGCCGGCCCCCTGCTCGGGGGCCCCGGTGGCCGACCGGTAGTTGAGGACGACGAGCGCCGCACCGGCGAACATCACGACGAAGCCGAGGAAGCCGAGGACGACCCACTGGGCCACCCCCCCGATCAGCATCGCCAGCCCGACGAGCACCAGGAGTGCCCCGAGCTGGAGCTTGCGCCGGGCCTTCAGCCGGCGGTCGCCGGTCCGTACGGAGGAGGCGAACTTGGGATCGTCGTCGACGAGGGCGCGCTCGATCTGCTCCAGCAGTCGCTGCTCGTGCTCGGAGAGCGGCACCGAGACCTCCATGTGGGCGGAGCCAAGGCCGTCGGAGGCTCCCGCCGACGGTGACACCGAGGATACGAGCCGTTTGCGGGGCGCGAAAGGCGAGTCGTCGCCGACCCGCTCCCGATGCCCCACAGATCACTCCCGGGGGTGCCTCGGAGCCTCTCCGGGGGTACCCGCGACGCGGTCGCGGACACCTCGGCAGGCCCCCCGGGGGTGCAGCCGTGGCCTCACCGGTTGGGACGAGCGGAGGGCGTCCGGGGTTCCCGGGGGCCCGGCGTGCCGCGCCCCCCGGCACGCCCCTCCCCCGCGCGGTGCAGCAGCGTCGCCGGGCGCACCGCCCCGGCGCCGAACCGGCGGGCGGCGCGGTCGGCGGCGAGCTCGGCGTCGCGGCGGCCGTGCTCGCGGGCGCCGAGCTCCAGCTGCCGCGGCGCGGAGCCGGCGTCGACCAGCCGCTCGGCGCGCACCCCGACCAGCCGGATCCGCGCCCGGTCCAGCCCGAGGGCGTCGAACAGCGCCCGCGCCGTCTCGTACAGCTCCTGCCCCACGTCGGTGGGCACGTCGAGGGTGCGGCTGCGGGTGATCGTGGTGAAGTCGGCGAACCGGACCTTGATGCTGACCGTGCGCGCCAGCCAGCCCCCGGCCCGCAGCCGGCCGGCGGTGCGCTCGGCCAGGCGGAGCAGCTCCCGGTGGATGACGGCGGGGTCGTCGACGTCGGTGCCGAAGGTCTCCTCGTGGCCGGTGGACTTCTCCGGCTCGTCGGGCACCACCCGGCGGGGATCGCGGCCCCAGGCCAGCTCGTGCAGGTGGCTGCCCGCCGCCTGGCCGACCGCCCGCTGCAGGGTGCGGGCCGGCACGTGCGCCAGGTCGCCGACGGTGCGCAGGCCCAGCCGCAGCAGCACCTCCTCGGTCTTGGCGCCGACGCCCCACAGCGCGCCGACCGGCAGCGGGTGCAGGAAGTCCATGACCTCGGCCGGGCGGACCACCAGCAGCCCGTCCGGCTTGGCGCGGGTGGAGGCGAGCTTGGCGACGAACTTGGTGGGGGCCACGCCCACCGAGCAGGTGATGCCCTGCTCGTCGAAGACCCGCGCCCGCAGGTACTCCCCGATCCCGGCGGCGTCGCCCAGCCGGCGGCCGGCGCCGGAGACGTCGAGGAACGCCTCGTCCATCGACAGCGGCTCGACCAGCGGGGTGATCGACCGGAACAGCGCCATGACCGACCGGGAGACCTCGGCGTAGAGCGCCATGTCCCCCGGCAGCACGGTGGCGGTCGGGCACAGCCGCAGCGCGCGGGCGGTGGGCATGGCGGCGTGCACCCCGTACCGGCGTGCCTCGTAGGTCGCCGAGGTGACCACGCCCCGGTTGCCCTGCCCGCCGACGATCACCGGCGTGCCGGCCAGCTCCGGCCGCCGGCGCACCTCCACGCTGGCGAAGAAGGCGTCCATGTCCACGTGCAGCACCGAGCACCCCGCTGCACGCCCCCCGGCCCGGCCGCCCGTCACGCCGCCCCCTCCCTCGAACGTCTGTTCGACCCGATGGGAGGACAGTACGGCCCCTCCGGGCCCCCCGGCGCGTCGTGCGGCGTGTCGTGTCCGAGCCGTTGCGTGGCCGGCCCCGTGCCGGATCTCCGCTGGTCGAGGCGGGTGTGTGAGAGCAGGATGATCGAGGTAAGGGACGCTCGGCGGGCCGCCGTCCGGTGGCCCACGACCGATGGGAGCAGCATGGCGCTCGACGACGACGACATGACCAGCGTGGCCGACGGCGGTGCGGACGGCGGTGCGGACGGCGGGGCCGACGGCGGTGCGGACGGCGGCGCGGACGGCGGTGCCGACGGCGGTGCCGACGGCGGTGCCGACGGCGGTGCCGACGGCGGCGCGGGTCACGGCCCGGCTGACGGTGGCGCCGGGGGCGGCGGCAGCGACGGCGGGGCCGACGGCGGCGCGGACAGCGGCGCGGGCGACGGCGGTGCCGACGGTGGCGCCGACAGCGGCGCCGGTCACGGGCCGGCCGACGGCGGGGCGGCCGGGAGCGGCTCCGACGGCGGTGCGGACGGCGGGGCCGACGGCGGCGCGGACGGTTCGGCCTGAGCCAGCACGACACCGGTGCGGGCCGGCCGGTCCCCGACCGGCCGGCCCTGCGCCGGTGCACCACCCTCGACCCCGAGGTCTTCGCCGCCGAGCACTGGGCCCGCCGGCCGCTGCTCACCCGCGCCGCCGACAGCGGGGCCGACTTCTCCGACCTGCTCGACCTCGCCGCCGTCGACGAGCTGCTGTCGCGGCGGGGTCTGCGGACCCCGTTCCTGCGCATCGCCAAGGACGGCGCCGTGGTCGACGCGGCGCGCTTCACGACCTCCGGTGGCGCCGGCGCCGAGGTCGCCGACCAGGTCTCCTCCGACTCCGTGCTGCGGCTGTTCGCCGAGGGCAGCACCGTCGTCCTGCAGGGGCTGCACCGGCTCTGGCCGCCGCTGGTCGAGTTCGCCGACCAGCTGGCCGCCGACCTGGGCCACCCGACGCAGGTCAACGCCTACGTGACCCCGCCGTCGTCGCGCGGCTTCTCCGCGCACTACGACGTGCACGACGTCTTCGTGCTGCAGGTCGCCGGCGAGAAGCACTGGCGCATCCACGCGCCGGTGCACCCCGACCCGCTGCGCAGCCAGCCGTGGACCGACCGCCGCGACGCGGTCGCCGCCGCCGCGGAGGGGGAGCCGGTGATCGACGCCGTGCTGCGCCCCGGCGACGTCCTGTACCTGCCCCGCGGCTACCTGCACTCGGCGACCGCGCTGGGCGAGATCAGCGCGCACCTGACCGTCGGCGTCCACCCCGTGACCCGGTGGGGCGCGGCCGAGGCGGCACTGGACGTCGTCCGGGAACTGGCCGCGGCGGACCCGGAGCTGCGCCGCTCGCTGCCCCTGGGCGTCGACCTGGCCGACCCGTCGGCCGCCGCCGGCGACGTGGCCGCCGTCCTCACCGGCCTGCGCGACTGGCTGGACCGGGTGGACCCGGCCGAGGTGGCCGACCGGCTGCGCAGCCGCACGTGGGCGCAGGTGCGCCCCGAGCCCGTCTCCCCCCTGGCCCAGGCGACGGCCGCGGCCGCGCTGTCGCCGGACACGGTGCTGAGCCTGCGCCGGCGGCTGCGCTGCCAGCTGCGCGAGCCGGCCGACGGCCGGGTGGTGCTCGTCGGCGGCCGCCGCCGGCACGACTTCCCCGCCGTCGCCGCCCCCGCGCTGGCCGCCCTGCTCGCGACGGGTGAGCTGAAGGTCGCCGACCTGCCGGGGCTCGATCCCGCCGACCAGCTGACGCTGGCGCGGCGGCTGGTCACCGAGTCGATCGCCGTCGTCCCGCACGCCGTGCTCCCCGGGGCCCGGGACGCAGGGCACGATGGGGCACGTGACGGCGACTCCGGGACGGGACGGTGACCCGGCCGCCGTCCCGAACGTGACCGCCGGACCGCCCGGGCAGGGCCCGCCCGCCGCCGCCCGGCCGCCGGCGAACCGGCCGGCCGGGAAGCTGAGCGACGAGCGGTGCTCGGTGCGGGCCCTCGAGCGCGGCGACTCCCCCACCGCCACCGCCGCTCCGGCACAGCGCTGGGTGCTGGTGGAGCAGCCGGGCCCCTGGGGCCGCGACGCGCTCGG
Source organism: Blastococcus sp. SYSU D00813 (assembly GCF_054050735.1). NCBI lineage: Bacteria > Bacillati > Actinomycetota > Actinomycetes > Geodermatophilales > Geodermatophilaceae > Blastococcus > Blastococcus sp. SYSU D00813. The sequence goes on along the minus strand of NZ_JBJGZX010000025.1, from coordinate 29,381 downwards.
CCAGTCGCGGATCGACCCGGTGGCGGCCGGCCGGCTGGCCCGGCGGGCCCGCGCCGAGAACGTCCGGGTGCTGCTCATCCGCCGGCCCGACGCGCGGGCCGGCGAGTCCGGGCGGCGCTGGGCGTACGTCGACGGCCGCCCGGGCCGCCAGGGCGCCTGGTGGTCGGTGCGCGAGTCGGACGAGGAGATCGCCGACGCGCCGTGGGACGGCAGCGTCGGCGAGCGCCGGGACGAGCTGACGTACCTCGTGTGCGCCCACGGTGGGCACGACGCGTGCTGCGCGCTGCGCGGGCGGCCGGTGGCCCGCGGGCTGCTCGCCGCCGGCGCCGACGTGTGGGAGTGCAGCCACCTGGGCGGGGACCGGTTCGCCGCCAACGTCGTCGTCCTGCCGCTGGGCGTCTACTACGGCCGGGTGCCCGGCGACGGGACGGAGCTGCTCGCCGCGCACGAGAAGGAGCAGGTGGCGCTGCCGTTCCTGCGCGGCCGCGCCGGGCTGGCCCCGGCGGTGCAGGCCGCGCAGCACCACGCGCGCGCCGAGCTGGGCCTGCTCGGGGTCGACGACCTGCCCGCCCGGCGGGCCACCCGGCTGACCCCGGCCGGGCAGCCGGTGGAGCACTGGGAGGTGGTGCTGGCCGGGGCGGACGGCGACGTCGTCGTCGATCTGGAGTGCCGGCCGAGCGACGAGGCGTTCCGGCTCACCTGCTCGGCCACGCACGACGCGCACGCGCGCGTGTGGGAGGTCCTGTCGACGGCGGTGACCTCCGGCGGCCGGACGGTGACCTCGACGCAGCGCCGCCGCCTCTAGCGCTGCCTGCCCTCCCGGAAGAGCGCGACGGCCTTCTCGACGCGCCGCTGCCGGGTCTCCGGCGTCTTGGCGCCGGTGACGTTGTCGCAGTGGTAGCGCTGCAGGCTGTTGGACAGCCCGGCGAAGAAGGCGCCGGCGGTCTCGTCGGCGGCCAGCGCCGCGGCGAGGTCCTCGGGGACGACGACCTCGCGCGGGGTGTCGGCGACGGTCAGCGTGACGGTCACCGGGTCGCCGCCGGCCAGGCCCGTGGCCTTCCGCACGGCGGCGCTGACGCTGACCATCGCCCGGCCGCCCATGACCCCCACCGTGGTGCGGTACTCGTAGCCGTCCAGGTCGACCAGCACCGGCGGCCGCTTCCCGGCGCCCAGCTCGGTGATCAGCTCGGCGGGCACCTCGATGCCGGTGTTGTTGCCGACCGCGGTCACGGTGGTCTGGAAGGTCACGCTCTTCGGCGCGGTCGCGGTCATCGGTGCTCCTCGTCGGCGGGACGGTCTGCGGGGCAGACGGCGGCGCGCCCCGGGAATCATCGGTCAGCCCAGCGCCCGCCCCCGGGCCAGCAGCAGCGGGATCGCCAGCTCGGTCCCGGTCAGCGAGCCGTGGTAGGCGACCAGCCTGCTGGGCCCGGGCTCGCTGCGGGACGCGGTGAGGGCCCAGCTGCCGCGGGCCAGCGCGACGACGTCGCCGACGCGTCCGGCCACCGCGTCGTCCACCGGACCGAACACCCCGGTGGCGAACGCCTCCTCCCGCGAGGCCACCCAGGCGCGGTGCCCGAGGACCTCGCGCCAGCGCTGGACCAGCTCGCCGGCGGCGCCGGGGACGGCGTGCACGTAGCGGGCGCGCGGCTCCCCGGCCAGCAGCCGGACGCCGTCGAGCAGGTCGGGCTCGTCGTCGAGGTCCAGCCGGGTGTGCGCGGGGACGTCGAGCATGCCGTGGTCGGCGGTGACCAGGAGCGCGGCGTCGTCGGGGAGGCCCGCGACGACCTGCTCGACCAGCCGGTCGACGAGCACGAGCTGCGCGCGCCAGCTCGCCGAGTCGACCCCGCGGACGTGGCCGGTGAGGTCGAGCTCGGGGGTGTAGCCGTAGGCGAGGGTGCGCGGCCCGGCGGCCAGCGCCTGCAGCAGGCCGGCGACGAGGTCGCCGGCGCCGACGGTGCCGGAGTAGGCCGAACCGCGGTAGGCCGCGTCGGACAGGCCGGAGCCGCGGTAGAGGTAGGGCGCCACGGTGGTGACCGCGACGCCGGCGTCGGCGGCCTGCTCGAACACGGTGCGCTGCGACTGCCAGGCGCGGGGGTCGGGGTCGTCGGCCCACTGGGTGTGGTTGAGCGTCCGCTCCTCCCCCGGCACCGCGGTCACGAACCCCAGGACCCCGTGGCTGCCGGGCGGGAGGCCGGTGCCGAGCGTGGTGAGGCTGACCGGCGTGGTGCTCGGGCAGGGCGCGGAGAGGTCGCCGACGGGCGTGGCGAGGGCGGCGAGCGTGGGTGCGAGGTCCGCGTGCTGCCGCACGAGGTCGGCACCGAGGCCGTCGACGAGGAGGACGGCGACGCGGCGGGCGCCCGCGAGGGCGCCGGTGAGGCCCAGCGGGTCGGCGGTGAGGTCCCCGCGCCGCACGGGCACGCCGAGCGCCGAGGCGACGCCGGGCAGGACGTCGGCGAGGGTGGCGCGGCCGTAGTCCGGTGCGGCGAGGTCGGCGGGCAGCGTCGCGGCTGCGGTCACGGGCGGGTGGCGAGGACGTGCAGCCCGGCGGCGGCGTCCCGGTAGGGAGAGAGCGCGGCCAGGCGGAGCTCCAGCCGGCGGACGGCGTCGGAGTCGGCGCCGGAGGCGGCGTCGAGGAGGTCGGCGACGATCGAGACGCCCCGCCACTCCCCCGGCTCGAGGCCGGCGTCACGGACCAGGCCGAGGAGCGCCTCGGGGTCGAAGCGGCGGGCCGCGGGCCGGGTGCGGCCGGGCGCCGGGTCGCGGCCGTCGAGCAGGGCCAGGGCCTCCACCGGGTGGCCGCCGAGCGCGCGGGCCAGGACGGCGCCGGCACGGTTGGCGGTGGCCACGCTGACCGTGCCGCCGGGGCGCACGGCGCGGGCGACCTCGCGCAGGGTCACGCCGGGGTCGTCGACGACCTCGAGCACCGCGTGGCACAGCGCCAGGTCGTAGTCGCCGCCGTCGCCCCCCGCGAGCGGCAGCTCGTGCAGCCGGTCGCCGTCGCCCTGCACGGCCCGCACCGAGTCCCCCACGCCGGCGGTGTCGGCGCGGCGGCGGAGTGTCGCGAGCGCGTCGGCGCTGGGGTCGACGACGGTCACCTCGTGGCCGAGGCGGGCCAGCGGGACGGCGAGGGTGCCGCTGCCGCCGCCGACGTCGAGCACGCGCAGCGGGGTGCCCGCCGCGACGACCGGGTCGAGCGCCGCCCAGACGGCGGCGGTCCGGGCGGGCAGCTGCTCCGCGTTCGGCGAGGCGGAGGCGGAGGGCGGCACCCGTCGGAGCCTAGTGCGGGCCCGCGGGTGCCGCGGCTCCTCAGGCCGGGACCGCGTCCGCGGCGCGCTCCAGGTCGGCGACGACGAGCTTGCGCATCGTGGACATCGCCTGGACGGCCCGCTGCCGGCGCTCGGGGTCGGGGTCGGCCTGGAGCTCCGTCATCCGGGTGGGCACGACCTGCCAGGAGACGCCGAAGCGGTCCCTGAGCCAGCCGCACCGGCTCTCCTCGCCGCCGTCGGTGAGCCGCTCCCAGTAGTGGTCGACCTCGGCCTGGTCGGCGCACAGGATCTGGAAGGAGATGGCTTCGCTGAAGGCCCGGTCCTGCTTCCCGCCGTTGAGGCCGACGTACTCGGTGTCGCCGAGGCGGAAGCCCACGGTCAGCGCTCGGCCCTCGCGCGCCGGGTCTCCGGCCCGTAGGCCACGGTCCCGAGCAGCTCCGAGTCGGGCCAGACGGAGGTGTAGAACCGCGCGGCCTCCTCGGCCTCGGTGTCGAACCACAGGCAGATCACGGTCCTGGGCATGGCGGTGGGTCCCTTCGTCCGCGGTGCTCCGTCAGGAGCTGGGACGCCCCCGCGGACGCGGACTCATCAGCCGCCGGCCAGCCAGGTGTCCCAGTGCGGGCGGACGAGGTCGGCCAGTCGCGCGTAGCCGGCCGCCCCGGGGTGGGCGCCGTCGCCGGCGGCGACCTCCCGCGTCCAGGCGGGGTCGGCGGCCAGCGCCCGGACGACGGACACGTACGGCACGCCGTGCCCCGCGCACGCGGCGGCGAAGCGCTCGTCGAGAGCGGCGGTCCGCTCGACGTGGCCGGCGTCGGCGACGGCCGGCGGACCGACCACGAGCACCGGCCAGCCGGCGGCCGCGGCCCCGGCGAGCACCTCGCGCAGGGCCGCGACCGAGCGGTCGGGCCGGAGCCGCGGGACGCCGTCCTCGTGCGTCGTGTCGTTGACGCCGCTGGACAGGACGACGCGGGCCTCCCAGTCGCCGGTGAGCCGGGGCGTGCACTCGGCGAGCCAGCGGGCGGCGATCTCGGCGCTGGTCTGCCGCCGCACGCCGAGGACGTAGCGGGTCAGGGAGAGGCCGCCGCGCTCGGTGGCGGCGGCCAGGCGGCCGGTCCAGCCGAGGTGCTCGGGGTCGCCGACGCCCGCGGTGAAGGAGTCGCCGACGAAGCACACGCGCAGGTCCCGGGTCACGACGCCCATCCTCGTCAGTGGCCGGAGCTGCCGGGGCTGGAGTGCCACAGCTTCCGCGGCGGCTGGCTCCCCCGCCCGGCCGCGGCCCGCCGCGCGGCGGTGGCGGCGTCCTCCCCGGCCGGCTTGATGTCGGCGTAGGGCGACATCCGGAAGCCGGTCGGGTGGACCAGCACCGGCTTGACCACCACCGGCCGCGAACCGTGCGACGCCGCGGCGCCGGCGATCGCCTGCTCGGTGCACTCCCCCGGCGCGGCCATCTGCTCGGCGACCAGTCCGAGGCCGCCGGTCTCCCAGGCCTCGTAGAGGGCCGGCAGCTCCCAGGCGCCGGTGGCCCGGATCGACACCCCGCGCGGCCCGGTGCGCCGCAGCACCCCGCGGACGACCAGCAGCCAGGAGTGGAACACCGTCGCCGCGTAGGGCCCCTGCACGTCCTCGAAGAAGGTGGAGTCGGTGCAGCCGGTGCCGTCGTCCAGGGTCACGAACACCACCCGCCGCCCGGAGCGGATCGGCGGGGTCTGGGTGGCCACCTTCACCCCGGCCACGAGCACCTCCGCCCCGCTGCGGCAGCCGAGCAGCTCCCCGGCGGGCACCGCGCCGACGGAGGCGAGGAAGCGGCGGTAGAAGTCGACCACGTGCCGGCTGGCGTCCAGGCCGAGCACCTCGAGCTCGGCGCGGACCAGCTCGGCGTCGGTGAACTCGGGCAGCCCGCTGCCGGCGGCCCAGCCCAGCGCCGTCTCCTCCGGCGCCCCCTCCTCCTCGGGGAGGTCCAGCCCCAGCAGGTCGAGGCTCAGCTGGCCGACGGCGCCGGCCCGGGCGCCGCTGCGGCTCCACCGGTCCAGCTCGCTGATCTGCAGCAGCAGGTCGCGCCGGGTGACCGCCGACCGGCTGCGGGTGGGCCGGCCGGCCTCGCGGTCGCGCACCCCGAAGCCGTAGAGGGAGTCGAACCCCCCGGCCAGCACCAGTCGCTCGACCACCGGCCGCGACACCGACGCCCGCTGCCAGAAGTCGCCCAGCGAGCGGTAGGGCTGGCCGGCGACGACCCGGGCGACCTCGTCGTCGGAGATGCCCTTGACGTCGGCGAGGGAGAGCCGGATGCCGTACCGGGAGGGGTCGGGCAGCGACGCGGGCATCCACTCCGGCCGCCGCCAGGCCCCGGCGCCGCCTCCCTCCCCGGTGCCCGCCCCGTCGGCCTCGTCCCCCCCGATCTCCTCCGGGGAGACCCGCTCCACCCGGTAGGTGGCCCCGGAGGCGTTGACGTCCAGGCCCAGCACCCGGACGCCGAAGTTGCGGGCGTCGTCGAGGATCAGCCGCTTCGGGTACATGCCCGGGTCGTGGGTGAGCACCCCGGCGAGAAAGGCCGCGGTGTGGTGGGTCTTGAGCCAGGCCGACTGGTAGGTGGGCAGCGCGAACGCGGCGGCGTGGGCCTTGCAGAAGCCGAACGAGCCGAAGGCGACCAGCACCTCCCACACCTTCTCGACCACCTCGACCGGGTAGTTCTCCAGCGCCCGCGGCATGAACCAGGTGCGCACCTCGTCGTGCAGGTCGCGGTCGCCCAGCGCCCGGCGCGCCTCGTCGGCCTGGGCGAGGTCGCAGCCGGTCATCTGCGCCACGATCTGCAGCACCTGCTCGTGGAAGACGACCACCCCGGCGGTCTGCTCGAGGTACGGGGCGAGGTCGGGGTGCGGGTAGACCGGCTCCCGCCAGCCGTTCCGGGCCATGAGGAACGGCGTCACCATGTCGCTCTTCACCGGCCCGGGCCGGAACAGCGAGATGTCGGTGACGATGTCCTCGAACGTCTCGGGCCCGAACTTGCCGACCAGCTCGCGCTGGCCGGGGGACTCGATCTGGAACATGCCGAGCGTGCGGGTGCTGCGGATCAGCTCGAAGGTGGCCGGGTCGTCGCGCGGGATGGCGTCGATGTCGACCTGCTCGTGGTCCACCCGCTGCACCTCGGAGATCGCGTGCGCGATCGCCGACTGCATCCGGATGCCGAGCAGGTCGAGCTTGAGCAGCCCGAGCTCCTCCACGTCGTCCTTGTCGAACTGGCTCATCGGGTAGCCGAGGTAGCTGTTCTCCACCGGTGTGCGGTCGAGCAGCGTGGCGTCGGACAGCAGCACCCCGCAGGGGTGCAGCGCGATGTGCCGGGGCAGCCCGTCGAGCCGGGCGACGAGGTCGAACAGCAGGTCGAGATCGCCGCTGCCGCCCGATCGTCTCGAGCCCAGCCGGCTGGCGCGCAGCTCCGGGAGGTCCTTGAGCGCGGCGTGCACCTGGTTGGCCCGGATGTGCGGGAAGGCCTTGGCCACGGCGTCGACCTCGGCCGGCGGCAGGCCCAGCGCGGCGCCGACGTCACGGATGGCGTGCCGCACTCGGTAGGTGTCCATCATCGAGATGCAGCTGACCCGCTCGGCGCCGAAGCGGTCGATGACCGCGTCGTAGACCTCCATCCGGCGCGCGGACTCCACGTCGATGTCGATGTCGGGCAGCTGGTGGCGCAGCGGGGAGAGGAACCGCTCCATCAGCAGGCCGTAGCGGATCGGGTCGACGTCGGAGATGCCCAGCAGGTAGGTGACCAGGCTGCCGGCGCCCGAGCCCCGCGCCGCGGCCCGGACCCTCAAGCTCTTGATGAGGTCGACCACGTCGGCGACGGTGAGGAAGTAGGACGGGTAGCCCAGCTGCTCGATGACGGCGAACTCCGCCTCGAGCCGCTGCCGCACCGCGTCGGTCGGCGCCATGCCGCGCCGCCCCAGCCCCGCCTCGCAGCGGGCGCGCAGCACCTGCGCCGGGTCCAGGCCGGCCTCGGCGGGCGTGGTGACGACGTCGAGCTCGGGGTAGCGGACGGTGCCGATGCCGAGGTCGTCCCGGACGTCGACCACGCACTGCTCGGCCAGCCGGGCGGTGCGCTCCAGCAGCCGCAGCGCGGCGTCCCGGTCCGGGCCGACGAGATCCTCGGCGAGGTCGGCCATCTCCTTGCCCGACTTCAGGTAGCCCTCGGCGGTGCGCCGGTCGACGTGCCGCTGGTCGAGGGCGACCAGCCGGCGGGAGGCGTCGAGCACGTCGGCGGTGGGGGCGTCGAGGGCGTCGACGTACCGGACGGCGTTGGTGAGCACCACCGGCATCCCGGTCTCGGCGGCGAACCGCAGCATCCCCTGCGCCCGCGACCGGTCACCCCGGCCGCGGTGGTGCACGACCTCCAGGGCCAGCTGCCCGGGGCCGAACACCGCCCGCCAGGCCGACAGCCGGGCCGCGGCGACGTCGGCCCGGCCGGCGGCCAGCGCCCGCCCGACCGGGGAGTCGGGCCCCAGCAGCGCGACCAGGCCGAGCGGGTGCTCGGCGGCCAGGGCCAGCGAGCCCACCGGCTCGCCGCGGGTGCCGCGCAGGTGGGTGGCGCTGGTCAGCCGGCACAGCGACCGCCAGCCGGCGCCGTTGCGGGCCAGGAAGGTCACCCGCGGCAGGCGCGGGTCGACGCTCGCCCCGCCGCGCACCGGGGACCGGCGGCTCCCCCGGCCCGCGTCACCCTCACCCTCGACCTGACCGTCGAGGTCGGGCGGGAGGGGACGGCGGGAGCGGTGCCGCGCCCCCGCCACACCCGAGGGGCCGGAGCCGAGGGCGTGCGCCAGCGCGGGCGGGACGCTGCTGTCGACGGCGGGGGTGACCGCCAGGTCGACGCCGAAGATCGGCCGGACGTCGGCCGACCGGCAGGCCAGCGCGAACTTCACCGCGCCGTAGAGCCCGTCGCGGTCGGTCAGCGCGAGCGCCTGCATGCCGTGCTCGGCGGCGCGGGTGACCAGGTCGGCGGGGTGGTTGGCCCCGTGGCGCATGGAGTAGCCGGAGGCGACGTGCAGGTGGACGAAGGGGTCGCTCACCTCCGGGAGCGGGAGGTGGAGCGGGAGGGGCCGCCGCGGTGGTCGGTGCCGCCGACGACCCGGGGACGCGGCGCGGGCTCCGGGAGCTGGGTCAGCGTGGTCTCGACCACGCCCAGGAACGCCTCGACGTCGCGGACCAGGTCGTCGGCCTCGCGCTCGGTGACCGCGCGGGACAGCCCGGCCTCGGCCGCGGCCCGCTTGGCGGCACCGGCGGCGAAGAAGGTGGCCCACTCCCCCAGCTCCGGGCAGACGTCGCCGAGCAGCACCCAGGCGCTGCGCGGACGGCGACGGCCGGACTCCGGACGGGTGCGCGCGGCCAGCACCGCCGCGGCGGCGCGCAGCGCGGCCAGGTGCGCGGTGGCGTACCGCTCCCGGGCGTCGGTGGCCGCAGCGGCCTCGGCCAGCCCGCGCCGGGCCTGGCCGAGCAGCCCGGCCGCGGCGGCCGGGACCGGCGGGGGCAGCGGCAGCTGGTCGGCGGACCGGTCGTACGGCATGGCTCGCAGCGCGCCCATCAGTCGTGCACCCGCACGAGCGACCAGCGGTTCTCCGCCGCGTCCCACGACAGGTCGTAGACGCCGGCGAAGCTCATCCGCGACCGGCCGGCGCGGACCGCCTCCAGCCGCCACACCTCCCGGGGGGCGACGAGGTCGCCCGAGGCCCCGCCCGTGGCCGCACGCTGCCACCAGGCCGGCGTCTCCACCCACGAGTCGAGCAGCTCACCGACGACGTACCGGGACTGACCGCGCCAGAACTGCACCGGGCCGAGCGGCCCCCGCTCGACCTGGACCTCCTCGCCGACCCGACCGCCGACCCCGCTCAGCACCCGGCCCATGTCCCTCTCCCCACCGCTCGGCCACCCGTCGCGCCGGCCCCGACCGCACCGGCGGGTGGGGAAGGACCCGGACGGCGCGGGGAGCGACGCTGTTCGAACGCGTGTTCGAACACGTCGAGTACACCCGACCCCCGCGCCGCCGTCAAGCCGGGGCCCGGCGCCGGCGTGCCGCCGCCCTCCCCCCGCTCCCCGTGCCCGCACGCTACGAGCGCGGTACGACGGTCCCTGCTGCTCGGAGCGACCGGACGTCGTCCCCGCCTGCCACGATCCCCGCGTGGACGAGACGACCGCCTGGACGACGATCGCCGCCGAGCGACGGGCCCTCGCCGACCTGCTGGAGACCCTCGCCCCGGAGCAGTGGGCCGCGCCGAGCCTCTGCCGCGGGTGGACCGTCCGGCACGTGGCCGCCCACGTCATGGTCGGGCCCACCGGCTCGGTCCCCGGGTTCCTCCGCGCCATGGTGCGCGCCCGCGGCTCCTTCGACCGGGCCAACCACCTCATGGCCGACCAGCGGGCGCAGCGACCGACCGCCACCCTCGTCGCCGACCTGCGCGAGCACGCGGGGAGCCGCTTCACCCCGCCCGGCGCCGACTGGCACGCCCCGCTGACCGACCTGCTCGTCCACCGGCTCGACATCACGGTCCCGCTGGGACTGCACCACGGCCGGCCGCTCGACCCGTGGGCCGACGCCCTCGACCTCGTCGTGAGCCGCAGGGCCGTGCCCGGCTTCATCCCCCGCGGGCTGCCGGAGCTGACCTACACCGCCTCCGACCTCGGCACCACCCGCGGCAGCGGGCCGCGGGTGGAGGGGCCGGTCGAGGCCCTCGCGCTCGCCATCACCCGCCGCCCGGCCCGCCTCGACGAGCTGGCCGGCCCGGGAGCCGACGCGCTGCGGGCGTGGGCGCGGGGCTGACCGACGGCGTTCCCCGACCCGCCGGGCGCCGCGACCGGGTGGGAGGATCGCCCGCATGCCACCCGCCGCCTCACCCCGGGTCGCCGAGGTCGTCCGCTCCCTCCGGGAGGCCGGCGCGACCGGGGAGGTGCGCGAGCTCCCCGACAGCGCCCGCACGGCCGCGCAGGCCGCCGCGCAGCTCGGCGTGCCGGTCGGCGCGATCGCCAACAGCCTGGTCTTCGACGTCGGCGGCGACCCGCTGCTCGTGCTCACCAGCGGCGCGCACCGGGTGGACACCGCGCAGGTCGCCCGGCTCCTCGGCGTGCCCGAGGTCCGCGTCGCCCGGCCCGCGTTCGTGCGCGAGCACACCGGCCAGGCCATCGGCGGCGTCGCCCCGGTCGGCCACCCGGCACCGATCGGCACCCTGGTCGACGTCGAGCTGGCCCGGTACGAGCAGGTCTGGGCCGCCGCCGGGCACCCGCACACCGTCTTCCCGACCACCTACGACGAGCTCCTCCGGCTCACCGAGGGCACGCCCGCCGAGGTGGGTCCCGGGCCGGCGGGGACGCCCCGCACCGAGGCGGTACAGGCATGACCGGCACCACCCCCGCGACCCGGGTCACGCAGCTGCCGACCGACTGGATCCGCGACCACATGCACGAGGCGCTGGCGATCTACGGCGCGGCCATGGGCTACTCGTCGTCGGTGGTCGCCGGCCGGTACGGCTACGCCATCCAGCACACCGAGCGGCCCGGCTTCCGCGCCGTCGGCGCCTTCGTGGCCGGCACGGGCGGGGACGACACCGGGGAGCGGATGGTCGGCTTCGGCTACGGCTACGAGGTCGCCCCCGGGCAGTGGTGGCACGACCAGGTCCGCGCCGCGCTGGACCGGCGGACGGCGAAGCGGTGGCTGCCCGGCGCCTTCGAGGTGTGCGAGCTGCACGTCCACCCCGACGCGCAGAGCCGGGGTCTCGGCCGCCAGCTGCTGCACGCGCTGGTGGAGGGCCTGCCCAACGCCGCCGCGCTGCTGTCCACGCCCGACGCCGACACCAAGGCCTTCCGTCTGTACCACGCCGACGGCTTCGTCGACCTGGCCCGCGGGCACCACTTCCCGGGTGACGCCCGGCCGTTCGCGATCCTCGGCGCCCGCCTGCCCCTGCATCCGCGTGCTCCCGCCGCGCCGAACGACCGGGTGTGAGCTCATCGGACCAGCGGGACGCCGTCGTCGTCGGCTCGGGCCACAACGGCCTCGTGGCCGCCTGCTACCTCGCCCGCGCCGGGCTGGACGTGGAGGTGGTCGAGCGCGACGAGGTGCTCGGCGGCGCCGTCTCGACCGTGGAGCGCTGGCCGGGCGTGCGGGTCGACCGCGGCTCGAGCGCGCACGTGATCGTGCGGCACAGCGGCATCGTCGAGGAGCTCGGCCTCGCCGCCCACGGCCTGCGCTACGTCGACTGCGACCCGTGGGGGTTCGCCCCCGCCCCGCACCCCGGCGCCCCCGGCCCGGACGGGCAGCCGCTCGTCCTCTCCGTCGACCTCGACGCCACCTGCGCCTCCGTCGCGGCCGCGTGCGGTCCGGCCGACGCCGAGGCCTACCGCCGGTTCGTCGCCGAGTGGGGACCGCGCAGCCGCGCCGTCGTGGCCTCCTTCGCCGGGCCGCCCAGCCCCGGCCGGCTGCTGCGCGCGTTCTGGCCGCTGGGCGCCCCGCGCGGGGGGCGGCCGCGCACGCCCGGCGGCGACCTCGCCGTCGACTTCCTCGGCTCCGGCGACGCGCTGCTGGACCGCTGGTTCACCAGCGAGCGGCTCAAGGCCGCGCTGGCGTGGTTCGGCGCGCAGTCCGGCCCGCCGATGAGCGAGCCGGGGACGGCGGCGATGGTCGGCTGGGTCGCGCTGCTGCACGACGTCCCGCCCGGCCACCCGGTCGGCGGGTCCGGCGGGCTCACCGCGGCGCTGCGCCGCCGGCTGGAGGCCGACGGCGGCCGGGTCGCCCTGGGCGACGCCGCCGAGCGGCTGCTCGTGGAGGACGGCCGGGTCGCCGGCGTGCGCACGGCGTCCGGGCGGGAGCTGCGCGCGCCGGTCGTGGTCTCCGCCTGCCACGTGCTGGCCACCCGCGACCTGGCCGGCGACGCCGCTCCCCCGGCCCTGGCCGCCGCCGCCCCGCCGCTGGGCAACGGCTTCGGCCTGGTCCTCCGCGCGCTGACCGACGCGCCCCCGGACTACCCCGGCGTCCCCGCCGAGGCGGCGCTCGGCGGCCTGCAGCTGCTGTGCACCGACCGGGCCCAGCTGGCCGCGGCGCACGGCGACTTCGCCGCCGGCCGGCTGCCGCGCGAGCCGGTGCCCCTGGCCATGTGCTTCTCCGCCTCCGACGACACGCTCGCCCCGCCCGGGCAGCACGTCGTCACCGTCTGGGGGCAGTGGTACCCCTACGCCCTCGCCGACGGCGCGGACTGGGACGCCCTGGCCGCACCCGCGGCCGAGCGGCTGGTCGCCGCCGTGGACCGGTACGCCCCGGGCTTCGCCGGCTCCATCCGCGAGCTGCACGTGCAGACCCCCGTGGCGCTGGAGCGCGAGCTGTCGCTGCTGCGTGGCAACGTCATGCACGTGGAGATGGGCCTGGCGAGCATGTTCTCGCTGCGGCCGACCCCTGCGCTGGCCGGTCAGCGGGTGCCCGGCCTGCCGGGCCTGTACCTGGCCGGGGCCTCCACCCACCCGGGCGGCGGCGTCTCGGGCAACTCGGGGCGGACGGCGGCGCGGCTGGTGCTGGCCGACCGCGGCCGGGCGGCCCGGGGGCGGCGGACGCTGGCCGGTCTGGCGCGGAGGCTGCGCCGGTGACCGCGGTCCTCGCCGGGCGGGCACGGGCCGCCGGGCCGCGGGCGGCCGTGCCGTGGGCGCTGACCGCCGTCCTGGTCCTGACGGCGATCTCCTACCCCCTGACCGACGGCGACGCCCGCACCGCGGTGAGCTGGACGATCGTGCTGCTCGGCGCGGCGCTGTCGGTGACGCACGCGGCGCTGAGCCGGGGCTCCCGCACCGGACTCGGCGTCCTCGCCGTCGTCGCGCTGGCGGCGATCGCGTTCGAGTCGGTCGGCCTGGCCACCGGCTTCCCCTACGGCGAGTACACCTACAGCGACGACCTGGGCCCGACGCTGCTCGGCGTCCCGTTCCTCGTGCCGCTGGCCTGGCTGATGATGGCGTGGCCCAGCCTCCTGCTCGCCGGACGGCTGACCCGCGGGGTGCGGCCGGGCCGACGGCGGGCGGCGCGGATCGCGACCGCGGCGGCGGTGTTCGCCGGGTGGGACGTCGTCCTGGACCCGCAGATGGTGCAGGCCGGCTACTGGACGTGGGCGCACCCCTCCCCCGGGCTGCCCGGCATCGACACCGTGCCGCTGACCAACCTGGCCGGCTGGCTGCTCGCCGGGGCGGTGCTCATGACGCTGCTCGACCTGCTGGTCGCGCGGACGGCGACGACGCCGCGGACCGGTGACGGCGCCCCGCTGGCCGCGCTGGCGTGGATGACCCTCGGCGGGGCGCTGGCCCACGCCGGCTGGCTGGACCTGCCGGGCTCGGCCGCGTGGGGAGCGGGGCTGGCCGTCCCGGTCCTGGTCGCTCTCGCCGTCCAGGCCCGCCGGTGAGCGGTCGGGCCGTCCGGGCGCTGTCGGCCGCCGCGGTGGGCACGGCGGCGCACGCGGCGGTCAACGTCCGGCTGCTGCGCCGCCCGCCCGAGCGGCACCCGCCCGTGCTGCGCCCGGTCACGGTCGTGCTCCCCGTGCGCGACGAGGAGCGGCACGTCGGCGAGTGCCTGGCCGCGGTGCTGGCCCAGCGCGGGGTGCCCGACCTCACGGTGGTCGTGGTCGACGACGGCTCCACCGACGGCACCGCCGACGCCGTCCGGGCGGTCGCCGACCCCCGGGTGCGGCTGGTCGCGGCGCCGCCTCCCCCGCCGGGCTGGCTGGGCAAGCCGCACGCCTGCGCGGCCGGCGTCGCCGAGGTGCCGGCCGACCCCGACGGGGTGCTGGTGTTCCTCGACGCCGACGTCCGGCTGTTCCCCGACGCGATCGCCCGCGCGGTCGCCGTCCTCGACGCGCACGGCCTGGACCTCGCCTCGCCCTGGCCCCGGCCGCTGGCCGGGACCCTCGCCGAGCGCCTGGTGCAGCCGCTGTCGCCGTGGCTGTGGGCCACCACCCTGCCGCTGCGGCTGGCTGAGCGGTCCCGGCGGCCGTCGCTGACCGCGGCCAACGGCCAGTTCCTGGTGATGACGGTGCCGGCCTACCTGGCGGCCGGCGGGCACGCCGCCGTCCGCGGCGAGGTGCTCGAGGACGTCGCCCTGGCGCGGGCGGTCAAGCGCGCCGGCGGGCGGGCGGTGCCGGTGGCCGGCGCGGAGCTCGCCGCGTGCCGGATGTACGACGGGTGGACGGCGCTGTCTGCCGGCTACGCCAAGTCGCTGTGGGCCGCGGTCGGCGGCTCCCCCGCGGCGAGCGTGGCGGCGGCGGCGGTGCTGAGCGCCGTCGGCGTCGTCCCGGCGGTCGCGGCGCTGCGGGGCTCGCGCGCCGGGCTGCTCGGCTACGCGGCCGGGGTCGCCGGGCGGGCGGTGAGCGCCGCCGCGACCGGCAGCCGGGTCTGGCCCGACGCGCTGGCGCACCCCGTGTCGCTGCTGGCCTTCGACCTGCTGCTCGCCCGCTCCGTCGCCGGGCACCGCCGGGGCACGCTCACCTGGCGCGGCCGCCGGGTGTGATCCCGGCCCACCGGTCGCGCCGCGTCCCGGCCGGTGGCAGAGGATGACCCGGTGACCTCCCAGCCCCCCGCCGACCGGACCGTCTTCGACCCCGCGCAGATGGAGGGCCGGTCGTTCTACCGGGTGCTCAACTCGGTGGTGGTGCCGCGGCCGATCGCGTGGGTGTGCAGCCGGTCGGCCGAGGGCGTGCACAACCTGGCCCCGCACTCCTTCTACACGGTCGCGTGCGTGCAGCCGCCGGTCGTGCAGTTCACCTCGGTGGGCCGCAAGGACTCGCTGAACAACGTCGAGGCCACCGGCGACTTCACGGTGAACCTCACCCCCGAGCCGCTGTTCGAGCAGGTCAACGCCACGGGCACCGACTTCCCGCCGGACCAGAGCGAGGCCGAGCACGCGGGGGTGCACCTGGAGCCCAGCGAGCGGGTGGCGGCGATGCGGGTCGCCGAGTCACCCGTGTCGATCGAGTGCACGCTGCACTCCACGGTGCGGCTGGGCGACAGCACCGTGGTGTTCGGCCGGGTGCAGCTGATCAGCGTGCGCAGCAGCGCCGTGCGCGACGGGCGGCCGCGGATCGAGGAGCTGCGGCCGCTGGCCCGGCTCGGCGGCAACGAGTGGTCGACGATCGGCGAGGTGCTGGAGATCGCGCGGATCCCCTACCGGCACTGGGCGGAGGACCCCGCGATCGGCGAGCGCGTCCGCGACCGCTGACCCGCCACGATCAGCTCACCTGATCGTGGCGCGTCCTCCCTCACCGCAGACCGTGAGGGAGGACGCTCGATGACCAGGTGACCTGATCCCGGCGCGGGCGTCAGGCCGGCAGGTGCTCGCCGACCTCGGCGGCGGCCGCCTCGCCGAAGGCCTCCGCGAAGCGGGCCAGGAACGGCTCCCGGCGCAGCTCGTACTCCTGGGTGCCGATGACCTCGACGGCCTCGGTCGCCACGGCGGAGCCCAGCTGGGTGGCCCGCTCCACCGACAGGCCCCAGGAGCGCCCGGCGATGAACCCGGCCCGCAGTGCGTCCCCGCCGCCGGTGGGCTCGACCGGCTTGGTCTCGGGCACGGCCTTGACCTCGATCGGGTCGGCGCCGGCGGAGCGGACGAGCACGCCGTCGGCCGCGCGCGTGGTCACCCAGAGGCCGACCCGCTCGAGCACCTCGGCGTCGGACCAGCCGGTCTTCTGCAGCAGCAGGTGCGACTCGTACTCGTTGGTGAACAGCAGCTCGGCGCCGGCGACCAGCTCGCGGATCATCGCGCCGTCGGCCCAGGCCAGCTGCTGGCTGGGGTCGGCGGCGAACGGGTAGCCCCGCTGCCGGCACTCCTGCGTGTGCCGCACCATCGCCGTCGGGTCGTTCGGGCCGACGACGACGAGGTCGGGCGCGCCCACCCGGGAGGCGACCGGCGCCAGCTCGATCTGGCAGGCCTCGGCCATGGCGCCCGAGTAGAACGACGCGATCTGGTTGTTGACCTGGTCGGTCGTGCACACGAAGCGGGCGGTGTGCTTGAGCTCCGACCAGTGGACGCTGCCGGTGTCGACGCCGTGGCGGTTGAGCCAGGCCTCGTAGTCGGCGAAGTCGTTGCCGACCGCCCCGACCAGGACCGGGCCGACGCCGAGCTGCCCGAGGCCGTAGGCCATGTTGGCGCCGGCCCCGCCGCGGTGCTGGACGAGGTCGTCGACGAGGAAGGAGAGCGAGACGTTCTCCATCTGGCCCTCGACGAACTGCTCGGTGAACTTCCCCGGGAAGGTCATGAGGTGGTCGGTGGCGATGGAGCCGGTGACGACGACGGGCACGGGTGCTCCTCGGCTGGGCGACCAGCGCCGGCGGCGCGGGATCGGGCCCGACAAGAGTAGGAGGTGTCAGTCGGCCAGTGACCGCCGGATGGCGCTCCCGAGCTGGACGACGGCCACGACGCCCAGCAGCGAGCCCACCGCCGCCCCCGACGTGACCACGCCCGCGACCACGCCGTCGCCGGCCCCGGCCACCACGCCGGCGCCGCCCAGGGTCATGCCGGTCATGGCGACCCGGGTGGGCCGCTCCCACACGGAGATGGCGCCGGTCTCGCTGACGCCGGCCTGCCCGGCGCGGGCCCGCAGGTAGTCGGGCAGCCAGCACAGGGCCCCGAAGACGGCGGCCAGCCAGCCCGGCGCGCCGGCGGCCCAGAGGGCGGCCGCGTACGCCGCCTCGGTGAGCCGGTCCACGACGGAGTCGAGGACGTACCCGCGGCGCGAGGCCCGGCCGGTGGCGATGGCCAGCGCGCCGTCGAGCGAGTCCAGCAGTCCGGACAGGCCCACGAGCAGGCCCGCGGTGACGAGCCAGTACCCGCCGGCGAGCGCCGGGCCGACCGCCGCGACGGCGACGAGCAGCCCGACCGCCGTCGCCACCACCGGAGGGATGCCGGCCACCGGGCGGGCGAGCGTGTAGGCCGCGGTCAGCCAGCCGCGCACCAGCCGGCTGCCGGCGGGGTCGGTGCCGCCGTGCCAGCGCGACCACGCGGCGAGGTACTCGTCCCTGCTCAGCACGGCGCCCGCCCCACGGGGTGCAGTCCACCACGCCCGGGCGACGGCGGGCGTCTCAGCTCGTGACGTCCTTGGTGGTGAAGCGCGCCCACGCCGCGGCGAGCAGCACGCCCACGTAGACGCCCTGCAGCGACAGACCCCGGATGACGTCGCGCCAGTGGATCGGGTCGCGGAAGAGGTCGACGAACGCCAGCCAGTAGCGGGTGGGCAGGTACGGGGCGATCGGCGACGCCGCGTCCAGCGTGAACAGCAGCGAGGAGCCGACGAGGACGGCCAGCGCCCCCAGGGCGGCGGCCAGCGGCGAGTCGGTCAGCGTCGAGAAGAACAGCCCGAACGCCGCGACGCCGAGCATGCTCACGGTCACGTAGCCGATGGCCAGCAGGGTCCGGCCGCCGAGCTGCCCGGCCGTGAGCGTGGTGCCCGAGACCGACGTGCCGGCGACGGGCTGGGCCTCGAACAGCAGGCGGCCGACCACGTACCCGACCGCGGCCACGACCACCACCGCGACCAGCACGAAGGCCATGACGGCCAGCAGCTTGGCCACCAGCAGCCGGGTCCGCCCCGCCGGCCGCACCAGGAGGTAGCGCAGCGTGCCGGCCTGCGCCTCTCCGGCGACCGAGTCCCCGGCGACCACCGCCACGGCGATGGGCAGGAACAGCGGCAGCACGATGGCCAGCGCCGCCAGCGGGAACAGCGCCCCGTTGGTCAGGACGGCGGACAGGAACGGCGGGCCCTCCCCCGGCCGCGGCGCCAGGTCGGTGACCGCCAGCAGCACGGCCACCAGCACGGGCAGGGCGTTGAGGACCGCGATCGTCGTCCACGTCCGCGGCCGGCCGAACAGCTTGCGCAGCTCGACGGCGATCACCGGCGCCGTCCCGGGGCGGGCGCGTCGACCCGGTCCGCGCTGGCGGTCGCGGCCGCGAGGACGACGCTCTCGAGGCTGGGCCGGTCGAGGGCCAGCCCGGACACGGGCACACCGGCGGCGACCAGGCGCGCGTTCACCTCCGCCGGGTCGTCCCCGCGGACCAGCACCCGGGTCCCGGTCACCGACAGGACCCGCCCGTCGAGGAGACCCCGCACCCGGTCGGGCTCGGGGGTGTCGACGACCGTCGCGCCGGTCGGCGCGGTGAGCCTGCCGAGGTCGTCCTGCAGGACGAGCCGGCCGCGGTCGAGCACCCCGACCCGGGTGCACAGCTGCTCGACCTCGGCGAGCAGGTGGCTGGAGAGGAGGACGGTCGTGCCGTCGCGGTTGAGCTCGAGCAGCAGCTCGCGGATCTCCGTGATGCCCTGCGGGTCCAGGCCGTTGGTCGGCTCGTCGAGGACCAGCAGCTCGGGTCGGCGCAGCAGCGCACCGGCCAGCCCGAGCCGCTGGCGCATGCCCAGGGAGTAGGCACGGACGGGCCGGCGTCCCACCCCGCCGAGCCCCACCCGGTCGAGGACCTCGCCGATCCTCCGGCGCCGGGTCCGGCGGGCACCGCCCGGGCCGGCGGCGTCCAGCAGCGCCAGGTTCACCGGGCCGGAGAGGTGGCCGTGGGCGGCCGGTGCCTCGACGAGCGCCCCGACCCGCGGCAGGACGCGGCGCGCGGCACGTGGCATCGGCTCGCCCAACAGCTCGACCTCGCCCCGGGTGGGCAGCACGAGGCCGAGCAGCATGCGGACCGTCGTCGTCTTCCCGGAGCCGTTGGCCCCGAGGAAGCCGTAGACGTCACCGGCACGCACGTCGAGGTCGATCCCGTCCACGGCCACCACCCGGCCGTAGCGCTTGACCAGGCCGGACGTGCGGACCACCGCCGTCACGACGGCGCCCCGGTCAGCTCTCGGGCCGCGGCGGCCACGGCGTCGAGGGTGACCGTGCCGACCAGCAGGCGGCTCGCCTCGGGCGACTGCCGGACCACCATGATCGCGAGCGGGCCCGCCGCCACGCGCGTGCCGAGCTCGTCGGTGACCGCCGCGGGCTCCTCGTCCAGGGCGCGCCGGATCGTGGCCGCCTGGCTCGTCGGCAGCGTGACGACGGCGAGCAGCGTCACCCCGCGGCCGTAGAGGTCGATGCCCACGGGGACCCCGCCCTGCGACCGCGGCGCCAGTCCGGCCAGGGTCGCCGGCAGGTCCACCGGCGCGAGCCCGCGCTGGGCCAGGGCGACCAGGCCCTCGAGCTCGGGTGCCGGCCGGACCTCGGCGCCCGGCGGCGGGGTGAAGGCCAGGACGGAGGACGGCGGGTCCCCCAGGGTCAGGTCGAGGAACCGCGTGTCCAGCGACGCCTGCCGCGCCCCCGCGGCGAAGACCTGGACCTGGACGGCGAGCCCGGACGTGGGTTCGACCCAGACGTCGACACGGCCCACCGAGGCGGCCGGCTCGGCGGGGACCAGCCGGACGCCCAGGGCGTCGGTGCCGGCGACGCGTCGGGCGCCGATGCGGCTCAGC
Source organism: Blastococcus sp. SYSU D00813 (assembly GCF_054050735.1). Taxonomy (NCBI): domain Bacteria; kingdom Bacillati; phylum Actinomycetota; class Actinomycetes; order Geodermatophilales; family Geodermatophilaceae; genus Blastococcus; species Blastococcus sp. SYSU D00813. The sequence goes on along the minus strand of NZ_JBJGZX010000025.1, from coordinate 9,676 downwards.
TCGCCGGGGGCGGCCTCCGACAGCAGGCGCCGGCCCAGGGTCGCGGGCAGCAGGTCGGCCGGCGCGGGCAGCGCGATGACGGCGGGGTCGGCGCGGGTCGCCGTCCCCTCCTCGTGGTCCCAGGTCCAGGACCCGGCGGGGTCCCGGTGGAGGCCGGTCTCACCGGCGGGGGTGACGACGTCCACCCGGTGCTCCTCGGGCGTGCGCCACCACACCCGCATCGCCGTCCGGTCGCTGAACAGGTCGGCGACCTCCGGCAGCTGCCCGGACACCGGCAGGGCCAGGCCCCCGGCCGACACCGCGTAGCCGGAGAACCCGACGTCCGCGCCCGCCAGCACGGCGGCCCGCAGGTCGTCGGCGGAGAGGGGCCGGTCGCGGGCCGGCAGCACCCGGAGGACCAGGGGCAGCGCGACCAGCGCGGCGACGAGGAGGCCGACGACGGCCCAGCGCGCCGCGGCGCCCGATCCGCGACGTGCCACGGCGCCCACGGTAGGCCGGACGGGCCGGGCATGAGCGGCCACCGGCGGTGGGTAGGGGGTCGGCATGGCCCCGCCGAACAGTGACGCCGCCGTCGTCGACGTGCTCCGCCGGGTGGACCGGCTGACCGCCCCGCTGGTGCGCCGGCTCGGGCGGCCGCCGGCGCTGTCCCAGGCCGAGCGCGACCAGTGGTGGGCCGACCGCGTCTCCCGCTACGCCGCCGGCGTCTCGGCCGCTCCCCGCTTCGCCGGCAAGCTCGCCGACCTGCTCCCCCTGCAGAACACCGTCGGCGCGGCGGCGCAGGCCGTGGTCGTGCTCGGCGTCGCCGGCGAGTACGGCGTCGAGGACCCGGCCGACCGGGTGTCGCTGCTCGCCCGCGTGCTGCTGGACCGCGACCTGCCCGCCGACCGCGTCCGTCCGCTGCTCGAGCGCACCCGCGGCACCTACACCGAGGCCGCCCTCGGCGCCCGCGACGAGCGGGCGGGCCTCCGCGGCGCGGGCCGCACGCTGTGGCGCGCCGCCCGCCTGCTGGGCCGCATCGACGACGCGCTCGACGCCCGGCCGAAGGGCCGGCTGGGCGCGCGGGCCCTGTCGAACCTGCCCGTCGTGGGCGTGCTGGGCGGCTACGCCGCCGAGCGCGAGGCCCTGCGCCGGGCCGCGGGCCGGGCCGCCGCGCTCGCCGCGGGACGTGCCCGGGTCAGCTGACGGCCGCGCCGGCGTCCGCGGGGACCGCCGTCATCGCCGCCGTCCCGGGTGCCGCTGGCACGAGGTTGGCGAAGACCTCGCGCGTCGCCGTCGACCGGTTCATGGTGATGAAGTGGATGCCGGGCACGCCCTCGTCGAGCAGGGTGCGGCACATCGCCGTCGCCACCTCGACGCCGTAGGCGCGCACCGCGGCCTTGTCCTCGGGCCGGTCCCCGTCGAGCTCGGCGAAGCGGGCGGCCAGCTCCTCCGGGAACGCCTGGCCGGACAGCTGCACGATGCGGGCGATCTGCCGGGCGTTGGTCACCGGCATCACCCCCGCGATGATCGGCACGTCGCAGCCGGCGGCGGCGACCCGGTCGCGCATCCGCAGGTAGTCCTCGGTGCGGAAGAACATCTGGGTGATGGCGTAGTCGGCGCCGGCGCGGCACTTGGCCACGAACATCCGGACGTCGGTGTCGAAGTCCGGCGACCGCGGGTGCCGCTCGGGGAAGGCCGCGACGCCGACCGAGAAGTCCCCCATCGACCGGATCAGCTCGACCAGCTCGGCCGCGTACGACAGCCCCTCGGGGTGGGCGACCCAGTCGGCCTGCGGGTCGGCGCCGGGCGGGTCGCCGCGCAGCGCCAGCAGGTTGCGCACCCCCGCCGCGGCCAGCCGGCTGACCACGTGCCGCAGCTCGGCGACGCTGTGGTCGACCGCGGTCAGGTGCGCCAGCGGCGTCATCGTGGTCTCGGTCGCGATCCGCTCGGTGACCGACACCGTGCCCTCGCGCGTGCTGCCGCCGGCCCCGTAGGTCACCGACACGAACGACGGCTGCAGCCGCTCCAGCTCGCGCAGCGCCGTCCACAGCTGCTGCTCGCCCTCGGGCGTCTTGGGCGGGAAGAACTCGAAGGACCACGTGGGCGCGCCCTGGGCCAGCAGCTCGCGGACGGTCCGGGTCATGGCTGTGGAGGATACGGCGGCCCCACCGGCCGGCCCGGGAGGCACCGGTGCATCCACGGCCGTCCCCCCGGACGAAGAGCGGGACGCACCGGAACGAGGAGGCCACCGGCATGACCCCGCACCCCCTGCCCGGACCCGGACGGCAGCGCCCGGACCAGCGGCACGCCACCCGGTGGGGCGATACTGGCCCCGTGATCACCGGGGCGGAGCGCCGCCAGCCCGCACCCCCGCCGCCGGCCCCGCTGAGCAGCGCGCCGCTGGCCAGCGCCGACCTGCCGCGCGTCCGCAGCGCCGTGGCGGCCGCCCTGACCGGCTTCCTCGAGGAGCAGCGCGCCGTCCTCACCGGCATGGACCCGGCGCTCGGCCCCGTCGTCGACGAGGTCACCGCCGTCGCCGAGGGCGGCAAGCGGCTGCGCCCCGCCTTCGCGTACTGGGGCTGGCGCGGCGCGGTCGAGGCCGTCTCCGGGCCCGCCGAGGACGACGCCGCGGTGCTGCGTGCCGTCGCCGCCCTGGAGTTCGTGCACGCCAGCGCCCTGGTCCACGACGACGTGATGGACGGCGCGCTCACCCGCCGCGGCCGGCCGGCGACCCACATCGGGTTCGCCACGCGCCACGGCGACGACGGCCTGGCCGGCGACGGCGGCACCTTCGGCGTCGGGGCGGCGATCCTGGTCGGCGACCTCGCCCTGGTCTGGTCCGACGAGCTGCTGCGCCGCTCGGGCATCTCCGCCGCCGCCCTGGCCCGCGCCCGGTCGGTGTGGGACACCATGCGCACCGAGGTGACCGCCGGCCAGTACCTCGACCTGCTGCGCGCGGCCGGTGGCCTGCCCGGCGCCCAGGGCGCGCTGACCGTCGCCCGCTACAAGAGCGCCGGCTACACCGTGCAGCGCCCGCTGCAGCTGGGCGCGGCGCTGGCCGGGGCCGGCCCCCGCGCCGCCGACGTCTACACCGCGATCGGCCTGCCGCTGGGCGAGGCGTTCCAGCTGCGCGACGACGTCCTCGGCGTGTTCGGCGACCCGGCGGTCACCGGCAAGTCCGTCGACGACGACCTGCGGGAGGGCAAGCGGACCCTGCTCGTGGCGCTGGCCGAGGAGGAGGCGGACGACGTCGGCCGGCGGCTGCTCGCCGAGTGCCTGGGCAACCCCGACTGCGACGCCGCCGACCTCGACTCGCTGCGCGCGCTCATCGAGAGCACCGGCGCCCGGGGCCGGGTCGAGCAGCGGATCGCCGAGCAGACCGCCCGTGCCCGGGCCGCCATCGCCGAGGCGCCGATCGCCGAGGAGGCCCGCGCCGCCCTCGACGCGCTCGCCGTCGCAGCGACCTCCCGCACCGCCTGAGGTGCGCACCGTCCCCGGGCGCACCGACCGCGTCGTCGTCGTCGGCGCCGGCCTGGCCGGGCTGTCGGCCGCCCTGCGGCTGCGCGGCGCCGGCCGCGAGGTCACCGTGGTCGAGCGCGGCCCCGGCCCCGGCGGCCGCGCCGGCGTGGTCGCCGACCGCGGCTACACCCTCGACACCGGCCCGTCGGTGTTCACCGCGCCCGAGCTGGTCGCCGACACCCTCGCCGCCGTCGGCGAGGAGCTCGACGACCGGCTCGAGCTGGTCCCGCTCACCACCTCCTACCGGGCGCAGTTCCCCGACGGCTCGCACCTGGACGTGCACGCCGACCCCGACGCGTTCGCCGCGGAGGTCGAGGCGCTGTGCGGCCCGGCCGAGGCCGCGGCGCTGCGCCGCTACCTGGCCGACCTCGCCGACCTGTACCGGCTGCAGCTGCGCACCTTCATCGACCGCAACCTCGACACCCCGCTGGACCTGCTCGGCCCCGAGCTCGTGCAGCTGGCCCGGCGCGGCGGCTTCGGCCGGCTCTCCCGGCACGTCGAGCGGCACTTCGCCGACGACCGGCTGCGCCGGCTGTTCAGCTTCCAGGCGCTCTACGCCGGCGTCTCCCCCTACCGCGCGATCGCCGCCTACGCCGTGATCGCCCAGCTCGACATCGGCGCCGGCGTCTGGCACCCGGTGGGCGGCATCGGCGCCGTCCCCCGGGCGATGGCCGCGGCCGCCGCCGAGGCCGGCGTCGTCCTCCGGTACGCCACGCCGGTGCGGCGGCTCGACGTCGGCGGCAACCGGGTCACCGGCGTCGTGCTGGACGACGGCGAGCGGCTGCCGGCCGACGCCGTCGTCGTCACCGCCGACGCGCCGCACACCCTCGTGCCCGGGCTGCGCGGGCCGCGGCGGCCGGTGTACTCGCCCAGCTGCGTGGCCCTGCACCTCGGCGTCCGGGCGGAGCTGCCCGGCCAGGCGCACCACACGATCAGCTTCGGCGAGTCGTGGCGGCAGGTGTTCGACGAGCTCACCCGCGACGGCCGGCCGATGAGCGACCCCAGCCTCCTGATCAGCACGCCGTCGGTCACCGACCGCTCCCTGGCGCCCGACGGCGGGCAGGTGCTCAGCGTCGTCGCCCCCACCCCGAACCTCGACCCGCGCAGCGGCGGCAACCCGTCGATCGACTGGACGGCGCTGGCGCCGCGCTACCGCGAGGAGCTGCTGGCCACCCTCGAGGCCCGCGGGTACACCGGGGTCTCCGACGCGATCGAGGTGGAGCACATGGACACCCCGCTGACCTGGGCCGCGCAGGGCATGGCCGCCGGGACGCCGTTCGCGCTGGCGCACACCTTCGGCCAGACCGGCCCGTTCCGCCCGCCGACGCTGCCCCGGCGCGGGCCGGAGAACGTGGTGCTGGCCGGGTCGTCGGTGCAGCCCGGGGTCGGTGTCCCGATGGTCGTGATCAGCGGCCGGCTCGCCGCCGAGCGGATCACGGGGAGGACCACGGGATGACGCTCGTCGAGCCCCCGCCCACGCGCGAGCAGCAGCAGGCGCACCTCACCGCCGCCTACCGGCACTGCGCGGCGATCGCCGCCGAGCACGGCAAGAGCTACCACCTGGCCACCCGCCTGCTCACCGCCGACCGGCGGCCGGCGGTGCACGCCCTGTACGCCGCCGCGCGCACCGCCGACGACCTCGTCGACCACCCCGGGGCCGACCCCGAGCGCGACCTCGGCGACTGGTCGCGCGCGGTGCTCGCCGAGCTGGAGGCCGGCTGGTCGGCCGACCCGGTCCGCCTGGCGCTGGTGCACACCTACCGCCGGTACGCGATCCCGGTCGAGCACCTCGTCGACTTCCTCGCCGCGATGACCAGCGACCTGACCGTCACCGGCTACGCCGACATGGACGCGCTCGACCGCTACATGTGGGGCTCGGCCTCGGTGATCGGGCTCCAGGTGCTGCCGGTGCTGGGGACCGCGCCCGGCGTCCTGCGCGAGGAGGCCGCGCCGCACGCGATCGCGCTGGGCGAGGCCTTCCAGCTCACCAACTTCTGCCGCGACGTGGCCGAGGACGTCGACCGCGGCCGCGTCTACCTGCCCGCCGACCTGATGGCCGCCCACGGCGTCACGCGCGAGCAGCTGGCCCAGCGGCGGCACGACGCCCGGTTCGAGGCGCTCATGCGGGAGATGGTCGCGATCGTCCGCCGCCGCTACGACGACGCCGCGCCGGGCACCCCGCTGCTCGCGCCCGAGTCGCGGGACTGCGTGCGGGCCGCGACCGCCCTCTACGGCGGGATCCTCGACGAGATCGAGCGGGCCGGCTACCGGGTGCTCGACCGGCGGGTGCGCGTGTCGAGGCCGCGGCGCCTGGCGGTGTTCGCCCGCCGGTTGACCGCCGCCCAGCTGGCCAGGGTCAGGGTGACCATGGCGAAGCCGAAGAGCAGGTCCTCGACCGGGGCGTAGGCGACCCGCGGCCCCCAGATGGCCCGCTCGTCGTAGGTGACGACGTCCAGCCCGGTGAGCACGCCGTTCATCAGCAGCTGGAACGTCACGATGATCGCGTAGGCCACCCAGAACACCCGGCGGGTCACCATGCGGGTGCGGTACACGAGCAGGTCGACCACGAGGACGCCGACGACGGCCGCCACGGCCAGGGCCGAGTAGCTCACCGCGCCGCCTCCGCCGGCTCGGGGTCGGCCTCCTCGGCCGGGTAGCCGGCGTCCCAGCCGGTCACCCGCCGCACCGCCTCCAGCGCCAGCACCGAGCACAGCGGGACGACGAGGAAGAACAGCACCTCCTCGACCGGGATGCCGCCGGGCAGGCGGACGTCGAGGGTGAGCTCGGCCGAGTAGTCCCAGTGGCCCTGCGCGATCGCGTACAGCACCCAGACGACGAAGACGGTGAACTCCGGCAGCACGGCCACGAGCAGCCGCCGCCAGCGGGCGTAGACCCGCACCCGCAGCAGGAGCTCCAGCGGCGCGGTGACCACCAGGCACCCGGCGAGCAGCGCCAGGTACGTCAGGGAGCCCACGCGACCAGCTTCGGCCCGCCGCCCCGGCCCGGATGCACGCTCAGAACGCCAGGGCCTGCGCCCGGCGGGTCACCTCGGTGTGCCGGTCGCTGCGCAGCGCCTCCACCGGGGTGCCCGGGAGCGTGTCGTCGGCCCGGAACAGCCACTCGAAGACCTCCTCGTCCCGGAAGCCGCCGTCCTTGAGCACGGTGATCAGCCCGGGGAGGTGCTTGAGCACCTGGCCGTCCTGCAGGAAGTCCGCGGGGATGCGGCTGTTGCCGCTGCCGGGCACGGCCATCAGCTTGTGCTCGCGCAGCAGCTGCCGGACCCGGTTCGGCGAGACCCCCAGGGCCTGGGCGACCTCCGCGGGCGTGAGCGTCTCCATAGGCTCCGAGCCTATGGCGCTGCCCGAGGACCGACGCACCCCGGACCCGCGACCCCTCCCCGGGCCGGACCGGGGCGGTGCCGGCGCGCCGGTGCAGCGCCGCCGGGGCGAGGAGCTGCCCGACGACCCGGGCCTGCGGCCGGAGCTGCTGGACCCGGCCGCGCTGGAGCGCCGGGCCCGCGAGCTGCTGCCACCCGACGTCTTCGACTACTACGCCGGGGGCGCCGAGAGCGAGACGACGCTGCGCGAGGCGGCGCCGGCCTGGCGCTCGTGGCGGCTGCGGCCGCGGGTGCTGACCGGCGTCTCCGCCGTCCGGCTGCGCACCACCCTGCTCGGCGACGAGGTGGCGACCCCGGTCGGGGTCGCGCCGTGGGCCTACCAGGGCCTGGCCCACCCCGAGGGCGAGCGCGCCACCGCCCGCGGCGCGGCCGCCGCCGGGGCGCTGATGACCGTGTCCACCTCGGCCACCACCGGCCTGGCCGACGTCGCCGCCGTCGAGCCGCCCGGGCCGCGCTGGTTCCAGCTCTACCGGCTGCACTCCCCCGCCCACACCGACGACCTGGCCCGCCGCGCCGGGGACGCCGGCTACCGGGCGCTGGTGCTCACCGTCGACCTGCCGGTCTTCGGCCGGCGGCTGCGCGAGGCGGCGCACGGCTTCGCGCTCCCGGTGGACCTGCCGGTCCCCAACCGCCCCGGCGGCACGGTGCCCGCGGTCGACCACCCGGTCTGGACGTTCGACGACATCGCCCGCTTCGGCCGGCTCTCCGGGCTGCCGGTCGTGGTGAAGGGCGTGCTGCGCGGCGACGACGCCGCCGCGTGCGTGGACGCCGGGGCGGCCGCGGTGTGGGTGTCGGCGCACGGCGGGCGGCAGGCCGACCCCGTCGTGGCCACCGCGCACGCGCTCCCGGAGGTGGCCGAGGCGGTGCGCGACACAGCGGAGGTGTACGTCGACGGGGGTGTGCGGGCCGGCTCCGACGTCCTCACCGCGCTGGCCCTCGGCGCCCGGGCCGTGTTCGTCGGCCGCCCGGTCATCTGGGGACTGGCCACCGGCGGGGCCGACGGCGTGCGCGCCGTCCTGGACGGCCTGTCCGCCCAGCTCGCCACCACGATGACCCTCTGCGGGCTCGCCGACGTCACCACCGTCCCGAGGGAGACCGTGGTCCGGGCACCGGTCCTGCCCGGTAGCATCGACGCCGGGCCGTGACTGGCGCATCGAGGTGGGACCGACCACCGGGGAGCGGCCTGCAACCCCCCGCCGGGCGCCTGGGCATCCACTCCGACGACGCCACGCAGGAGCCTGCCATGACGCACGCCACGCCCTTCGACGCCTCCGCCGCGAGCACCGCCTACCGGGCGGCGCTGGAGGTCATCTCCTCGGTCGAGCCGCGGGTCGCCGACGCGATCAGCAGCGAGCTGGCCGACCAGCGGGCCTCGCTGAAGCTGATCGCCAGCGAGAACTACGCCAGCCCCGCCGTGCTGCTCACCATGGGCAACTGGTTCAGCGACAAGTACGCCGAGGGCACCGTCGGCCACCGCTTCTACGCCGGCTGCCAGAACGTCGACACCGTCGAGGCGCTGGCCGCCGAGCACGCCCGCGAGCTGTTCGGCGCCCCCTACGCCTACGTGCAGCCCCACTCGGGCATCGACGCCAACCTGGTCGCCTTCTGGGCCGTGCTGGCCACCCGCGTGGAGTCCCCGGCGCTGGAGCGGGCCGGCGCCAAGCACGTCAACGACCTCACCGACGAGGACTGGGCGGCGCTGCGCCGGGCCCTGGGCGACCAGCGGATGTTGGGCATGAGCCTGGACGCCGGCGGCCACCTCACCCACGGCTTCCGCCCGAACATCAGCGGCAAGATGTTCGCCCAGTCCTCCTACGGCACCGACCCCGCGACCGGGCTGCTCGACTACGACGCCGTCCGCGCGCGGGCCAGGGAGTTCCGGCCGCTGATCCTCATGGCCGGCTACTCCGCCTACCCCCGACGCGTCGACTTCGCGAAGATGCGCGAGATCGCCGACGAGGTGGGCGCCACCCTCGTCGTCGACATGGCCCACTTCGCCGGCCTCGTCGCCGGGAAGCTGTTCACCGGCGACTTCGACCCGGTGCCGCACGCGCACATCGTCACGAGCACCAGCCACAAGTCGCTGCGCGGCCCGCGCGGTGGGTTCGTGCTGGCCCAGCCGGAGTACGCCGACGCGGTCGACCGCGGCTGCCCGATGGTGCTCGGCGGCCCGCTGCCGCACGTGATGGCCGCCAAGGCCGTGGCCTTCGCCGAGGCCCGCCGGCCGGAGTTCGCCGGCTACGCGGCCGCCGTCGCCGACAACGCGAAGAGCCTGGCCGAGGGCCTGTCCCGGCGGGGCGCGACGCTGGTCACCGGGGGCACCGACAACCACCTGGTGCTCATCGACGTGAGCTCCTTCGGCCTGACCGGCCGGCAGGCGGAGTCGGCGCTGCTCGACGCCGGCATCGTGACCAACCGCAACGCCGTCCCGGCCGACCCGAACGGCGCCTGGTACACCTCCGGCGTCCGGATCGGCACCCCGGCGCTGACCAGCCGCGGGTTCGGCGCCGCCGAGTTCGACCGGGTCGCCGAGCTGATCACCGACGTGCTCGCCGCCACCACGCCGACCACCACGCGCGACGGCAGCCCGTCGAAGGCCAGGTACGCGATGGACGAGGGGCTGGCCGACAAGACCCGCGCCGCGGCGGCCGAGCTGCTCAGCGCCCACCCGCTGTACCCGGGCCTCGACCTGAGCTGACCCCCGACCGGGCGGGGGGGGGGGGGGGGGGGGGGGGGGGGGGGGGGGGGGGGGGGGGGGGGGGGGGGGGGGGGGGGGGCGGG